>NZ_JBGONU010000011.1:0-108848 GCF_041439295.1 Vibrio sp. 1F253
AGAAATACGCGAAACGGGGTTGTTCTATCTTTAAATTTAATTACGCAACAAAGCCGATAAAAGATATAAAAATGCGGTTAAATATCGATGGCATAAGGTTGGGACAGAAAAGTTAATTCCAGAAGAGTGGCCTGTGTCTTAATTTATGTACAAAGTTTCGAAGCGGACATTGGATAGAATATTCTGTCCGCTTCATTTTCATATTAATCGAATAAACATCCTGTGCTGCATTCTTTGTGCGCTGCTCATTGCCAGTTTATCCTGTGCTCAATTGTTGTGTATAATTCTCTCTCGATTTTAGGTCGAAAAACAAACGTTGGAACGGTTTTTAACCAATTGAATCCAATAAATAAATTTTTTTATTGACTCATTATCTTAATCAGTTAAAGTACGCCTCGTTCTCAGGACAACACAGTTCTAGAGATAAAGAATTTTGTAGTGTTGATTCATTTCGACATTAAGATGGTGTTTTACTTTTCAGTAATCGGCATCGCAATAAAGAATTGCGTGCCCTGGTGGTGGAATTGGTAGACACAAGGGATTTAAAATCCCTCGACGTTCGCGTTGTGCCGGTTCAAGTCCGGCCCGGGGCACCATCTATTCGATTGTTACCTTGTTGGGTAGTAATCAACAGAGTTGTTCTCTTAAAACACTATTGAAGGCGCCTTGGCAGAGTGGCTATGCAGCGGATTGCAAATCCGTGGACCTCGGTTCGACTCCGGGAGGCGCCTCCATCATTTAGAAAGCCCGATCAGAAATGGTCGGGCTTTTTTACGTCTTTAGGAAAGTGATTTGGCTTTTGAGTGTTGCTAGTTAAAAGGTCCAAAGCTGATCAGTGAACTGTACTTTTTCGATACTGGATAGCACGTTCAAGCCGTCACGCGAAACAACGGTATCATTAAGCTGAAATTTACCATTCCCCAGATCATGAATTTGGTATTCACTTTTAGGGCCATGGGCGATCACTGTATTTACCCCCGCGTTTCCGGTTACGCGGTTGTCATGCTGGTTGATCTCAATATTCGCATCATTGTTACCTGATAGCGTTAGTTTAGTAAGGTATTGAGAGTGATGAGTATAGGACGTCACTGGGTCATACCTCATTTTAAATGTTCCGGTGAATGTATCGGCAAGGTATGCATCGTAAGTTAATGTTGGAGAGAAAATCTGTTCTACTATCGCTTGTGCATCGGAGTCTTCTTTTGAGAAATCGTCGCGGGTTTTAACTTGGTATAACCCCCACATACCTTTGCCGTTGTATGCTCCCCAAAGCCCGTAGTAGCTATCAATTACAGCGGCAAAGTACTCTTGATCAACGCTGACTTCTTCTTGCCACTCTTCTAAAATATCACGGGGTGGTGTGTAAGCATTGTGTAATGCTTGTCTCTGTATCGCATTAAATTCTTTTTGAAATTCAGGTAATGCGGTTACTGCATCTTCAGGCGCGTTAAAAACCCCGATGCCATAGTCATGGACTAAATGCAGTATTTCCTCATAAGAGGCGTCACGATGCTCTTCATAATCTTGTTGGACATACCATTTACCGCCTTCAACCTGAATCTCTTCTTCGAACAAGGGCTGCCCGGGCAAGTCATCGTTGTATCGTGGCTCATCGTAATAATTCATTAGCTTTAGTATTGCGCCATTGTCGGCCATCGCGTTTGCAATCTCGCGTTTTGAGTCAGTGCTCCCATACTTAGTGCCATCAACAGGGGTTAGATAGTGGTTGAGAACATTGACGGCTTTGACTATTTGATAATCGCTCAGGCGATCCATAATCAAAATATGGATAGATTTGCCATTCGGGGCATTGACCGCGACATATCGGTTGTAGCCTGCTTGAGAGTATTCAGCGAATTGAGAGGGAACGGCTTCAATCGTGACCCCATGCACAACTGACGGTGCTGCGTTTGCCTGATTGAATAGCGATTTACTTTGATTTGAACCGCATCCAATGAGAAAGATAGCTGTCGCTAAGGTAGCTAAAGATAGAGTTTTCATGACACACCTTATTATTCATACGAAGTATCAATATACGGAACTGAAGTGCGTTGTTTAGTGACAGAAGTTGCTGTTAGACAAACCCATACAATACCTTACAAAGCGAGGCTTAATTCGTTGCTACTAACTTTACCGGCTGCGAGTGAAGTAAAAATGAAAGCCTCAAATCAATGGACATGATTTTGCTACCAGATTTGAGTTCTTTGTTAGGGGTGATTACTTGTCGTTTCAAGATACGTGAGAGTGGCTTGAAGAGTCGTTGAGGATCGGCGATCGAATTCACTTTCAAGTATTTCATAAACCGTATGTGCTTCAAAGTTTGCCAACTGTGGATAAAGTAACGGCTCTTCCAAAAGCAACCCGATCAGTTTCTTCTGGGGACAAACACCATTAAGCGCAAGTTGATTGAGCGCTGCGTGCTGAATGCCGATATACGAATGTTTGATCAATTCTAAAAATTGTTGCTCGTCATTGATGTGTTTTATTAAGCCGACTCTTAAAGATAGGCAGGGTGATGACATCAGTGACAAACGGTTCTGTTGTATCCAATCATCGCCAAGCCAGTCGAGGATGTCGCCGATATTTTCGGATTGCTCATCTAGCAAGAGTTCTAACGTGAGCTGATTAAAGTGTGATGATTGTACATCGGAAAAGCTTATATTGTGTCTACATAAGGCATGAATCAAGGCGTGAAATGCCGCTTTGGTTAGATGACTTATTTTGTCGTCAGAGCAAAGGCTGCACAGCCATGTTTTGTTTGAGCAAAACTCTAGAGCGATCGCTTGATTTTCTAGAGCCTCTATCTTTGCAGATCTGTTAGAACGCTTCTTTACTGAAGTAGAAGTAGAAGTAGAAGTAGAAGTAGAAGTAGAAGTAGAAGTAGAAGTAGATGCGACGGTAGAGTCAGCGTTAGGGATAGCAGGTGAGTGAGCTTGTTTTAATGCATCAAGTGTTGATGTAATAAGTGCTGGTTGAGCATTAGCGTCAATGATTTCCGCGCTAATCATTTCATTTATAGGGGCAATGTTCGTTGCTGTTCTACTTTTTACTGAAGAAGCCGCAACTATGATACCTGATGTCCCTAAAGTGAGTTCTTTTAAATAGCTTTGGTGGCTAGTTTTTGGGTTTTTCGAAAGGTGTTCAATTAACAGTCGCTTGATAGAGTTACTGCAAGCTTCCTGCTGAAGTTGTTGACGAATAAAGGCGACGCTAAGTTGTTCGGAAGTTTCAGTTAATAGGCTGTTTAGGCTGTCGAGTTGTACTGACTCTTCCAACTTTGAAAACACTTGGTAGAAATGGGGTATAAAACGGGCAAGTTGAAGCTGTTTGTGCTGACTCTCCAAACTGCAAATCAGCAGAAGGAGCGTTGTGGTTGAATAAGCAACATTGGGTTTATTTTGAAGTTGGTCAATGACATGCAGTTTATCTTCGTTACTCAGTAGCCCTGTGAGTGAGTAGAGCGGTATACCAGATAGCAGTAACTCAAAATTAAGGTGCTTTATATCTACTAGGTAATTCCATTTCGCTAATTGATGTACGGAACTTTTTCTTATTGATGGATCTGAATGAGACAGGCCGTTTAAAAACACCTGCAGATATTCACGACAATCCATTTCAGATAGACGCTGAAATGCCACTTTTTGGCAGCTAATATCAGGGTGTTGTGTGGCTTTGTATAATACGACTTTGTCTTGAGTGTTTCTCAAAAAAATCCGAGTATCAGCGGTGCTTTTGAGTACGTTGTTTTCATTTAGCAGAGTCGGGGAGTGGCGCGAAAGTAAAGCAATGAGTTTGCCTTTTAGATCTGGCTCGGGGTCATTCTGAAGTCGGTGTAGTAAACGCAGAGACTGTTCGTGATCTAGTTGGTGTTTGTGATTGTCTAAAATCCGCGCAGCTATCAAGCTGATGTCATCTCCGTCATTCCAACCCCCATCCCAGTAGTCATTTTCGTCGCATACTGCTTCTAATAATACAGGAACAGCGAGTAGAGAGTGTTGGTTGTTCTCAATAGCCATTAACGATGCCAATTTAATTTCGCTGTCGTCCCAGTATTGATAGCAGTTGAGGATGGGCTCAATAGGCGCTGCATTATCTAAAGCGAGGCATTCAAGACTAGTGAGAACAAGGTCAGGATTCTGGGACTCTAACCTTTCTATAATCAGATATTTAGTGTTTTGAAAACGGCTTAATATTTGTGCTGCCAATACCTGTTCGGATAGGTTTCCAGTCAAGTAGATGTGTTTAACTTTGTGAAGTAATTTATCTAGAGACATTTATTCAAGCACCACTGAATTAACAAGTTTGAATAATAACTCTTATCATTTCTAATTGTATGATCCTAATCATATCTTTAATGTTTCATGTGTTAATAATAGGGGTAGATGATAGTAACCCCGAAGGAATGTCGATGAGCATCGCACTAAAAAGCTTGGTAGGAGTGTGTGCCCTTTTCTCTGCAACTCTATACGCCGCTCTGCCCCCTATGAGTATAAATACGGCGAAGGCAGAACTCGGTAAACGACTGTTTTTTGATACGCGCTTGTCCGGGGACGACTCGATATCGTGCTCCAGTTGCCACATTCCGTCTAATGGTTTTTCTTACCCTGAACCGTTGAGCCCTGCCTATACGGGGAGTGATGGATTTCGTAATGCTCCAACACTTATTAATACAGTCTATAAAGAAGTGTGGTTTCACGATGGTCGTATTGGCACCAACCTAAACGATGTGGTGCGGGAGAATATCACTGAAGACTGGCTGATGAATATGGACATGCGTTTGATGCAGGAACGCCTCAAACAAGACCCAATATACGTCGAGATGTTTAAAGCGGCTAATCTAGGGGAACCTTCAAATGGCGGAGTACGCAAAGCTCTGCCTGAATACCTAAAAACATTGACTTCGAAAAACGTCCCTTTTGACAAGGGTGAGCTTAGCGACTTAGCGAGCCAGGGAGAAAAACTGTTCACAGGCAAAGCGGGGTGCAGCCAATGCCATAGTGGCGCGCTGTTTTCGGACGGAAAGGCACACAATACCGGAGTGCCAGAAAATCATGAGATATTTTTAGACCCCATGCGACATCAATCTTTTCTTGCCTACAACATGTTTATGGGTGTGCAAGATTACTTAACGTTAAAGCGCGATGTTGGTGCGCATGTTCAAACTCATAAAGCGGATGGTAGCGATCGCGGTAAGTTCATAACGCCAACGCTGCGAGAGCTCAGTCAAACTGCGCCGTATATGCACAATGGCATGCTTGCCACGCTTGAAGATGTGGTTGAATTTTATAATCAAGGTGGTGGCGAAGACTCAAACAAAGACTCTCGACTCACCACGCTTTCCCTAACGGACTATGAAAAAAAGGCGCTGGTGGCTTTTTTGGAATCGTTATCTGGAGACGCCCTTATAGGCGAAGAATACGAATGGTTAGACTATGACTTCGGCTACGAATACACGGAGGATTGGTCAAATGCTCGTAACTAAACGCTCTGTATTAAAGGCAGCACTCTTTATTCTTATTGGGATGACGGGGCTTCCCAATGTTGTTAATGCAAAGGTACAGCTTGAGCCTCTAGGGGAGGTGCCTGTGCCTGCGGATAATAAACAAACACCAGAAAAAATTGAGTTGGGAAAGATCTTATTTTATGACGGTCGGCTAAGTGGCGATACGACTAGCCCATGTGCTGGTTGCCATATTCAATCTCAGGGCTGGGGTTTTCCTGATGATTTATCCATGGGATATCCGGGTACGGTACATTGGCGTAATAGCCAAACGATTATTAATGCGGCTTATTATGACAAATTTTTCTGGGCGGGCAGCGCTATGTCATTGGAAGCGCAAGCCAAAGATGCTGCGAAGGGCGCGGTCGCGGGTAATGGTGAAGATGACATCATGGAAGCGCGTTTAGCCTTAGTACCTGAGTATGTTGAACGTTTTAAGCGAGTGTTTGGTGATGATACACCGAAGATAAATAATGCTTGGCGCGCCATCGCTGCGTTTCAACGCACTATGATTCAACGTGATACACCAATAGACAACTATTTACTCGGTGACAAAACCGCGTTGTCTGAGTCCCAATTGAAGGGAAAAGCACTGTTTGAGGGCAAAGCGAATTGCATTGCTTGTCACAACGGGGCTTTGGCATCTGACCAGAAATTCTACAACATTGGCGTGCCGCCAAGCCCTTGGTGGAATGATGATGGACTGGCACAGATAACGTTTCGATTTGAGCTTTATTCTAAAGGTGTCACCGAAGAGATGTACCGCACTACAAAGGCCGATCCCGGTGCTTACTTTCGTGCAAAACGTAAGGAGATGTTAGGTAAGTTTCGCACGCCAAGCCTACGTTATACAAAATACACAGCGCCATACATGCACAATGGCACTATTCCAACTTTAGAAGCGGTAATTGATTTTTACGATCAAGGTGGTGTAGCGGATGACGGGCGTACTACAGGGTATCCTCAGACCAAATCTGCTTTGATTCAACCTCTCGGTTTAACGGAGCAAGATAAAAAGAACTTACTGAGCTTTATCGAAGCATTTTCAGGTGAACAGATTTTTATTGAAGAGCCGACAATTCCAGAATACCAACCGTTATTTACTAAAGAAGAACTTGCTGGAGCAGAAAAATGATCGCCAACTCAGAGCAAAATTCGAGTAAACGACACAACAAATGCATGATGTCACGACGTAATTTTTTACTTTATTCCGGCGCGGCCACTGCCGTATCTATGGTTCCTCTTACCTTATTTGCAGGCACGGATTCTGAAACTCAGGTTGAAGGTCGTATTGTTGGTTACCCGCGTAAGAAAATCGCAAAGTTAAGTCAACTCAGTAACCACATTCCGGTTCACTTTCAATATCCAGATGAAGGAAAAAACTCGATTGCGATGCTGGTTAAATCCGACATCGAATGTGGCGGTGGGATAGGGTTACAGCGAGATATTGTGGCGTACTCGATGACGTGTACTCATCAAGGCGGGCCTTTAACTGGTGCTTACAAAGCAACAGGGGAGCATCGCATTGTCGGGCAATGTCCATTCCACCTGTCTACATTTGATTTACGACGTCATGGCATTATGGTTTCTGGTCAAGCCTTTGAGAGCTTACCTCAAGTACTGCTCGCGCTCGAAGGTGACGACATCTATGCAGTTGGCGTTATGGGGTTGATCTTTGGTCGCATGGAAAACCTGATCGATGTGGAGGTAGTTTAATGAGTGAATCTTCTTCAAGCAATCAATCTCCTTTAAACCGTCAGTACCTTCAACCGACAAATACTTTACTGCCTCCTGTTCATGCTGAAGTTATCACAACAGCCTGTGATTATTGTATCGTGGCGTGCGGTTATAAGGTTTACCGTTGGCCTGTGAGTAGCCCTTCCGGTGGGCCTGCTGCAAGTGAAAATGCATTTGGTGTCGATTTCCCGGTTCATGCTCTGCAAGCTTGGGTTTCGCCACAGCAACATAATATTGTTTCGCATAATGGCAAACCACACCATGTGGTTGTAGTGGCAGACAAAGACATACAGGTCGTCAATAAAGGCGGTGACTCTTCGGTTCGTGGTGGACTGCTCGCAAGAAAGCTTTATAACCCAGAAACACCAACCAAAGATCGATTGAAGCAACCACTTGTTCGAATTAACGGTCAGTTACAACCGGTAGAATGGGATTTTGCGTTGGATATAGCGGCCCAAGTTGGCCGTCATGTGATTGATACGCACAGTTCGAACAGTTACTGCGTAAAAACCTATTCCTATCAGTATATTGAAAACACCTATGCGATAACAAAGTACGCTTTACGTCATGTGAATACCGCGAATTTTTCGTTTCATGATACGCCGTCAGATGTTACCGCAACCCCAGGGTTTCGAGATGCGGGTTTTGATAATTTCGCTCCGAGTTATGATGATTGGGGCGCGGCAGACACCTTAATGATCTGCGGGACGGACCCATATGAGACAAAAACCATCATCTTTACCCAATTCATTATGCCAGCGGTACATCGCGGAATGAAAACGGTGATTTTGAATCCTCGTGAAACGGCTGGAATAGCGTGGCTTAAAGCTCAAGGTGGATTGCACCTCGATATTAATCCCGGTAGCGATAATCTTGTGATTGGTGCAATTGCTCGAGTGATCTTAGAGCAAGGCTGGCAAGACAATGAGTGGATTGAAAACTGGGTCAATAATAAGTGGGAATCGAGCTCTGGCTTTGGCCAAGGTACGCGTAATACGCCATGGCAATGGAGAACCACTTGGGGCAAGTTCCAAACCGATGGCTTTGATGATTATAAGCAATGGAATTTGGAGCAGAAAGAGTACGTACCTGAGTATGCCGCATCGATAGCGGGTATCGATGTGGAGAAGATTCATAAAGCTGCTGAGATGTTGGCAATGCCAGTGAATGGTCAAAGAGTTAAAGCCTCAATTGGTATAGAGAAGGGCTTTTATTGGTCGAATAATACCGGAAATACCAACGCCATTGCCTCCCTTGCAACGATCATCGGTACTGGTGGCCGAGAAGGGCGTGTGATTGGTCGATTTGGTGGGCATCAACGCGGTGGGCTAGCGGGTGGGAAACTACCAAGGAATAAGTCACCTGAAAAAGTGGCAGGCAGACGCAGACGCTCAATAGACACCGATAGATATCTCTATTCCGGGCATACCCGTATGGCCCATGTCATTGGTACAACATGGATTCAAGCTATGTGTGGTAGTTATGGGTTGAAAGAGAAATTCACCGACTTAACAGCACGTAATCCTCACCAAGCGATGCGACGTGATAAACAGCACATTATAGATACACTCAAAAAGCGTGCAGATTCCGGTGGAATGGTCGTCATCAATCAAGATATTTATTTACGTGATCCTATTGGTAAACAATTCGCTGATATCATCTTTCCGGCCGCGACTTGGGGGGAAGAGGATTTCATGCGCGCTAATGGTGAGCGTCGTCTACGCCTTTACCAAAAGTTCGCTGATGCGCCGGGTCAGGCTAAGCCAGACTGGTGGATTGTTGCTCAAATGGCTTCGCGAATGGGGTACGATGGGTTTGATTGGCAAAACTCAAATGACGTTGCTGAAGAGTCATCACGATTTAGCCGTGGTAGCCGTAAAGATTTTAATATGATTAAAGTTGCAGCACATGCTGAAGGGAAAACTCTTCATCAAAAGCTCGCTGAATTTGGTACTGAAGGGATTCAAGGGCCTGTTTTTTATAACTATGATACCAAAAAGCTGATTGGCACTAAGCGCTTGCATGACACTGAAATGAGTTGGGATGATTTGGTCGACAAAGGGCTACAGGATGGGCCTCAAGGCGCCAATATTATGCGTAAACAGCTCACTCAATTTAATAGTCAGACGGGGAAGGTCAATCTTCAAAAACATCCTTGGGATCTGTTTAGTGATTTCCATGCTTGGCTTACTCCCCAAAAGGACGAGTTGTGGTTCTCGAATGGTCGTATCAACGAAATTTGGCAGTCAGGGTTTGATGATACCGAGCGCAGGCCTTACATCACTCATCGCTGGCCTGAAAACTGGATTGAAGTTCACCCAGAAGATGCGGACAAACGGGGCATAGAAGCCGGAGATGAAGTGCTTGTGTACTCGGAGCGGGTGGCCAATTTTAAAGATACGATTCTGGGTATCGAGTCAGATGATTTTCAGTTTAGTAACCTAATGAAAAATGGTCACATTCAACTGGATTACGCGGAGATTAAAGCCGTTGCGATTGTCACCTCAGCCACGAAAAAAGGTGTGTTGTATTGCAATATGATGGACATGAAGAACCCAGCGAATGCTTTAACAACAAGGGTAGTTGACCAAATCAGTGGTAACTACAACTACAAAATGGGCGTCGCCAAAATAAAGAAAATTGGTGAATCAAAATATAAGCGTGAGTTTGAAGGGTTCTCCTTTGCACCACGTAACATTGTGTAAGGGAAGTTTATGTTTGGCGTATTATTGGTTTTGCATGTATTGGCTGCCACCATTTGGACGGGAGGGCACATTATTCTCAGCGTCGTTATCCTTCCTAAAGTCTTGAAACACCGTTCTCCAGAAATGTTATTGGAATTTGAGCAAGGGTACGAAAAGGTGGGAATGCCTGCTTTGGTAGTTCAAGTGGTGACTGGGTTGATGCTCGCTTATCACATGTTGCCGGACGTTAGCTTATGGTTTGATATGTCGATTCCACTGGCTCATGGCATTGCCGCTAAATTGACGTTGCTGTCTCTGACGGTATTGCTAGCCCTAGACGCACGCTTTCGTGTGATTCCAAAACTATCGAAGGACAACTTGGTTGATATGGCGCTGCATATTGTGCCAGTGACCATTATTTCAATTTTGTTTGTGGTTGTCGGAGTTTCATTTAGAACGGGTTGGCTAGTTTGATCTGCTTTTACGTTTAGTGCGGAATATTTGACAATGTCTAAGTTAGATAAGTTAGAAGAAACAGCGCCAATTCGGCGGTGTTTCTTCTTGTTACTGACCCCTTAGCCTGTCTTCAGGCTGGCATTCCTATCACACATCAACAGAGAGCTGATGCTTCAAGGAAGGGACAAAGGTTATTGAACCTTTTGCTCTGCTTGATCGAGCAAGCCTTGCATCTTTTTCTGAGCTCTGCGACTCACACGTTTTTTTGCCGCGGTGCGAGCTTCTTCTAAGTTAACACTTGGATCACCAACAACCACAAGTGCCACCATTCCGTGTCGGTGATGTACTTTACATTTTATGCCATAAACTCCGGGCTTATCAAAAGTGACTTCCTGAGCATTTGACCCAGATATCATAAGAGGTTTAGCTCCGTCAGGAAGCATCCCTTGAATGCTATGAGCAGTATGAGAGCCAACGGTTCCTTTAAAAAGCACCTTGTCACCAGGTTCGATTTCTACGTAATCAGGAATGAATTGATACATCTTGTCGATGTTTTCAGAATTCATGTCCATCACTTGTTTGATGACCTTTGTTTCAGCACACGCAGGGGCTGCAATAATAGATAGGATTAGTAAAATTAGGCGCATCGTATTCACTCTGTTAAATAAGAATTATTTTCAATAATGCTAATTTATTCAGGGTTTGGTTGGAAGTTGATTTTTACATCACACATGTGAATCAAAAGGGTTCTTGTGTTAGATCAAGCAAACAAACCGATGACCCAAGTTATAAACTGAGTTCATCTCGACATTAAAGGGCGAACAGCTTTGTTTACATTCCGAATAGGTAGGAGTGGTTTTCACAATTACACATAGTTTTTCACGCAAACGGTGTTCTACATGTATTTATAGGCTTCTATATATATTTATAAGAAGCTAAATGAAAATGATTGTCATTTACTTGCGTTATTGGTAACCTATTATGAAACTTTACAACATTCCGCTTAATGCACTGAAGTGTATATAAAACCCCGCTAAACCCTATATAAACTATGGTCATTCGTTTGCTTTGCTTGTTAATTAAGCATATCTACCTCTTTTGTTCTACCCCTTTAGGGTAGTTTGTTTTCGTAATTGATTTACATCATATTTTCATTTTCTTTCATAATTCATTATTCGCTCAGTTAAGAAATATATAACCTTCAGGAATTCTTATGAGCAAGATGAAGCTAGTCGTAATCGGTAACGGGATGGTCGGTCATCGCTATATCGAAGATTTAGTCGAGAAGACAGATGTTGCAAACATGGACATCACGGTGTTCTGCGAAGAACCACGTGTTGCGTATGACCGTGTGCACCTTTCTTCTTACTTTTCACACCATACTGCAGATGAACTTTCTTTGGTAAAAGAAGGCTTCTACGAGAAACACGGCATCAACATGCTGATCGGTGAACGTGCTATCAACGTTAACCGTGAAAAGAAAACAGTTTACTCAAGCACTGGTCGTGAAATTCAATACGACAAACTTGTTCTTGCGACTGGTTCTTTCCCGTTTGTACCGCCAATTAAAGGCCACGAAGGTAAAGACTGTTTTGTTTACCGTACTATCGAAGACTTAAAAGCTATCGAAGCGACGGCAAAGAACTCAAAGTCTGGTGTTGTTGTTGGTGGTGGTCTACTTGGTCTTGAAGCGGCTGGTGCACTAAAGGCATTAGGTGTGACGACTCACGTTGTAGAGTTTGCTCCCAAGCTTATGGCAGAGCAGCTTGATCTTGCTGGTGGTAATCAACTTCGTCAAAAAATCGAACGTATGGGCGTAAACGTTCATACAAGTAAGAACACGCTTGAAATTGCTCCTGAAGGCACTGAAGCTCGTAACGTAATGCGTTTTGCAGACGGTACAGAGCTAGAAACTGATTTCATCGTATTCTCTGCTGGTATTCGCCCACAAGACAAACTTGCTCGTCAAATGGGCCTAGGTATTGCGCCTCGCGGTGGTATCGAGATTAACGATCACTGTCAAACAACAGACAAAGATATCTACGCTATCGGTGAGTGTGCATCTTGGAACCAAACGTTCTACGGTCTAGTGGCTCCTGGTTACAAAATGGCGACAGTGGCGGTTGACCACGTTGTCGGTAACGAAAGCACATTTGAAGGTGCAGACATGTCTGCGAAGCTTAAGCTTCTTGGCGTGAAAGTAGGTTCTATCGGTGATGCTAACGGCCGCACTCCAGGTTGTAAGAGCTACGTTTACCAAAACGAAGAACAAGAAATTTACAAGCGACTAATCGTTTCTGAAGACAACAAGAAGCTGCTTGGCGCGGTAATGGTCGGTGATACGTCTGACTATGGTGATCTTCTTCAGTTAATGCTGAATGAAATCGACCTGCCAGAGCATCCAGATGCATTGATTCTTCCTGCTCACGCGGGTGCTGAAAAGCCAACGCTTGGCGCGGATTCTCTTCCTGAGTCTGCTGTTATCTGTTCTTGTTTCGATGTAACTAAAGGCAAGATCGCTCAAGCCGTTGCTGAAGGTCACCACACAATTGGTGATATCAAAGCAGTAACTGGTGCGGGTACTGGCTGTGGTGGTTGTATTCCACTTGTGACTTCAGTACTGAACGCTGAACTTGCTAAAGCCGGTGTTGAAGTGAAGAACGACGTATGTGAGCACTTTGCTTACTCTCGCCAAGAGCTTTTTCACCTGATTCGTATCGAAGAAATCAAAACATTCGACGAGTTACTAGAGAAATACGGCAAAGGCTACGGCTGTGAAGTATGTAAGCCTCTAGCGGGTTCTATTCTTGCGTCTTGCTGGGGTGAGCACATCCTTAAGCCTGAGCTAGTGAAGCTGCATGATACCAACGACAACTTCCTAGGTAACATCCAAAAAGACGGTACTTACTCTGTTATCCCTCGTATGGCAGGTGGTGAAGTAACGCCTCAAGCACTAAGCGTTCTTGCTGATGTAGCGGCTGAATACAACCTGTACACCAAGATCACAGGTGCACAGCGTATCGGTCTATTCGGTGCTCAAAAAGATGACTTACCAGCAATCTGGAAGAAGTTAGTTGCTGCGGGCTACGAAACAGGTCAAGCGTACGCGAAGGCGCTACGTATGGCTAAGACATGTGTCGGTTCAACTTGGTGTCGTTACGGCGTTCAAGATTCAGTTGGCCTAGGTGTGATGATCGAGAACCGTTACAAAGGCATCCGTACTCCTCATAAGATGAAGTTTGGTGTGTCTGGCTGTACTCGTGAGTGTGCTGAAGCTCAAGGTAAAGATTTAGGTATTATCGCGACTGACGCGGGTTGGAACATGTACGTGTGTGGTAACGGTGGTATGAAGCCTCGTCACGCAGACCTACTGGCAAGCGACCTAGACCAAGAAACACTGTTGAAATACATCGACCGTTTCATGATGTTCTACATCCGCACGGCTGCGCCACTACAACGTACTTCGGTATGGATGGACAACCTAGAAGGTGGCGTTGACTACCTACGTGAAGTGATTGTTGATAACAAACTTGGCATCAATGACCAGCTTGAAGCTGACGTGGCTGGCCTAGTGGGTAACTTCGCTTGTGAGTGGACTGACACTATCAACGACGAAGCTCAACTTAAGCGCTTCTCACACTTCATCAATGCTGATGACCGTGATGAAAACGTTGTGTTTGTTGACGATGGCCGTGAACAACACCGCCCAGCGACATTCACAGAAAAACACCCAGAAGCGAAGGGCGACATCCTTCACGTTGAACTGGTTTAATTGGGAGACGACATCATGGCATTTACCAAAGTTTGTAAGATCGAAGATATTATTCCAGGTACCGGTGTTTGTGCATTGGTTGGTGGTGAGCAAGTTGCTATTTTCCGCCCAACTAAAGCCGAAGAAGTTTTCGCTATTAGTAATACTGACCCGTTTTTCCAATCAAACGTTTTATCTCGTGGTTTAACGGTTGAGCACAAAGGTGAGCTTTGGGTGGCGAGCCCACTTAAGAAGCAACGCTTTAACCTAGCAACAGGTGTGTGCATGGAAGACGAGAGCTTCAGTGTAAAAGCATATAAAGCTCGCGTTACTAAAGGTGCTGTAGAAGTTTCAGCATAGTTAGTTTGAAACCATAGTTAGTTCGAAACTTCGATACAGTTACTTAGCAAGATTTGATAGATCAAGGGTTCTAGTTGTCGACATTGCCTTAATTCGGCAATTAGAACCTTTTCCTATCCGATTTCAACTTTTAATTTTAACTTTTTAAGGACAATCTTATGTCTACTGATTTTAAACCAGCAGAATTCGTTCAAACAATGATCGATGTAGGTGAAGCGAAAACGAAAACAAGTACTCGTGATCTACTGATTCGAAGCACAATGGCAGGCATCATTCTTTCTCTTGCTGTTGTAGTGGCAATCACGACTATCGTGCAAACAGGCATTGGTATTGTTGGCGCTCTTGTGTTCCCTGTGGGCTTCGTCATTCTAAGTGTAATGGGCTATGACCTAGTAACAGGTGTATTTGGCCTTGCTCCTTTAGCGAAATTTGATAACCGTCCAGGTATTACTTGGGGTCGTATTTTACGTTGTTGGGGTCTTGTTGGTCTTGGTAACCTTATCGGTTCTTTAATTGTTGCAGTGTTAGTGGCAATTTCACTTACAGGTAACTTCTCTTTAGAACCAAACGCAGTTGCTCAAAAGTTCATTGCTGTTTCTACAGGTCGTAGCCTAGGGTTTGAAAACATGGGCATGGACGGCTGGATCACATGTTTCGTGCGCGGCATCTTCTGTAACCTAATGGTTTGTCTAGGTGTGATTGGTAACATGACTGCACGTACAGTTGCTGGTCGTGTAGCAATGATGTGGTTCCCGATCTTCATCTTCTTCGCACTTGTATTTGAGCACACAGTTGTAAACATGTTCCTATTCCCACTGGGTATGATTCTTGGCGCTGACTTCGGTATCGCGACATGGTTGAACTTCAACCTTATCCCAACAATTTTAGGTAACATCGTTGGTGGCCTACTGTTAACGTGTGTTCCTCTATACCTGACTCATGCTAAAACAGCTCCTTCTCTAGGCGCGAAGTAATACGGTAAACGTAAGTTAGTATGAGATTGAAAGCCCCAACAACGTGTTTGGGGCTTTTTTAGTTTGAAAGCTGTCAGTGTATTCTCGGGCAGACAACATCTTAGTTATCATGGATGCGTTGTTTGCTATTGAGCAAAACATCCGCAATAGATTGTTTTGTTATAATTATTTCTATCTTCGTTAGTATTTAGACTGAATATTTATTTCAACACCTGATAGTCTAAGAGTTAAGGATTTTGATAAGTCATCATGAATACAGTGACTTATCACATAGATTGAAGCTTGAGATAAAACAAGCAAACCTTCGGAGCGCAGAATGTCAGAAGTATCGTCATCGAATGTTAAAGAAGTAAGCAATGGATTTGTTTCATTGGTAGGTGCAGGTCCGGGCGACCCAGACTTACTTACACTAAAAGCCGCACGAGTGATTCAACAAGCAGACGTTTTGGTTTATGACCGCTTGGTATCAAAAGATATCTTAGCGATGGCTAATCCAGAAGCTGAAATGTTGTATGTGGGTAAGAAGCTCGATCATCACTGCGTGCCACAAGATCAGATCAACCAACTATTGGTGACCAAAGCACAAGAAGACAAGCACGTTGTGCGTCTAAAAGGTGGTGATTCGTTTATCTTTGGCCGTGGTGGCGAAGAGTGCGAAACGTTAGCTGAGAATGACGTGAGATTTGAAGTGATTCCTGGCATTACTGCAGCCGCAGGAGCGACCGCATATGCGGGAATTCCATTGACTCACCGTGACCACGCGCAAAGCGTACAGTTTATTACGGGTCATTTGAAGAAAGATGGCGAAGATATTGACTGGCGTTCTCTTGCTCAACACAATCACACGATCGTGTTTTACATGGGCTTGAAAGAGAGTCCTAATATTCAGAAGAATTTACTCGATAACGGTATGCGAGAAGACATGCCAGTTGCGATTATCGAAAATGGCACTCGCCAAGAGCAGAAAGTGTTTAGAGGTGGGCTACGTGACCTAGCTGATCTTGCTGGCGTTGCAAAGAGCCCAGCACTGATTGTGGTTGGAAGTGTTGCTCAGCTCCATGAAAAACTGGCTTGGTTTAACAAGCAAGCTTAAGTGATTGATGATCAAGCTTAGCTTGTTAGCTTGTTAGCTTGTTAGCTTGGTTGATGGTTGATGGTTGATGGTTGATGGTTGATGGTTGATGGTTGTTTGCTTGATGGTTAACCAAAGGCTTAGCTGACCAAGAATCAAATACTGCAGCGGCTACTCTGTCGCTGCATTTCTTGTTGGCGCATGGGCATTTCGTCAATAATATTGGTGATTAAACTCCAATCGGTTTTACCACTCCACCTGTGTTTCTCTTTCCCGTCTTTGCCAATCAACACGGCAGTGTGTGAACCTTTGGGTATTCCATAACTGTTAGTCACTGCATCCAAATTAAACTCTTCAACTAACCATGCAGGAACGGTGTAGCCGCTTTCGGCGATGACCATGATAACTACATCTCGCTCGTCCAATTGACAATTGTTAATCAAGACTTCATTGAGAAACTCTTTTACGATCGAATCATCTGTTGGAGCGAAATAAATAACACTGCGGTGTGGCAGAGCTTTGGAATGAGAGTAGGCTGGGTAGGCGTGTAACGAGTTGACTGACAGAATCATAAACATAACCGTGCTTGTTATTAAAGCGTTCAGTGTTTTGGAAATTACGTTTGTTACCGATGCCTTAGTTATCGCAGCCTTAGTTATCGCAGCCTTAGTTATTGCCGCGCAGCAACGTGTCAATACTGAGTCAATGGTGTCGCTGCCGAGGCATGATCTGATTATTTGTCGGTACTTCATGTTCCACCTTCCTCGATAAACCCAAACAAGCTCTAAGTTAATAACAACTACGTTAAGCCAATAACAACTACGTTAAGCATAGCTAATGAGTTCATTTTTATTAAAGAAAGCGACTCGCATTTTAGAAGTGAATAGAATAGGGTATACGGAAAATCTAAAGGTATGAATTTATGGAAAACATAGCAATTTTGGTC
Organism: Vibrio sp. 1F253; assembly: GCF_041439295.1. NCBI lineage: Bacteria > Pseudomonadati > Pseudomonadota > Gammaproteobacteria > Vibrionales > Vibrionaceae > Vibrio > Vibrio sp. 1F253. The sequence goes on from NZ_JBGONU010000011.1 coordinate 17,481, forward strand.
GACGTTCAGAACGTTTACTATACAACACGCGATAAATACCGTTCTAACTTCGACTATAACCAGTTTTGGTATGTTGCCACGGAAGGACGTAACGTTGTCGAAGCCAATGCTTACGCAATCTCAAGCCAAGATCCTAAACAGCGCCAATTCCACCATATCCTTCGTGGTGTTGGTTTTAATGTGAAGCTAAAACCGTTTATTCAGCGTCGTGATGGTAGCGCCAAAGGGGATTGGGATGTCGGTATCGCGTTAGACGCGATAGAGCTTGCGGAGACGGTTGATACGATTGTTTTGGTATCAGGAGACGGTGATTTTGAAATCTTGGTAGAGCGAATCAAAGAGCGTTTTGGAAAGCCTGTTGAAGTATATGGCGTTCCTGGGTTAACAGCTCAAAATCTTATCGATTCTGCCTCAAAATTTGTACCGATTGAAAAAGATTTTCTTCTATAGAGGAAATCACGCACTTTATAATTGAAATCAATAATAACGATAATTAGAATGCAAACAGTTCTTATTTATCGGTGTGTGAAATGTCTCGTGTTTTAGTTGTTGATGATGATATTCAGTTGTGTGAGTTACTGGGTGAAGTGTTGGAAAATGAAGGGTATCACGTTGATACCGTTCATTGCGGTGAATCAGCTCTAGAGTTTATTCAATCAAATCCTGTTGATTTAGTCTTACTCGATGTGATGCTCCCCAATTTAAGTGGTATTCAAGTCGCAAGACGTATTTGTCAGCGTTTTGCTACTCCTATCCTTATGCTAACTGCGCTTAATGATGATGCCTCCATGCTAGATGGCTATCAAGCCGGGGCAGATCAATACATCGCTAAGCCTTTCAATGTTCCTGAGCTTTTGACCCGGATTAAGGTGATCTTACGCCGAGTTGGGTTTGAGCGTCAAAGACAATCAATGGCTTCATCTAATCAAGGTTTGTGCGAGCAACTTACCCGTTTACCTTTAACCGGCACTGAAAAAGAGTTGCTCGATTATCTGATCAAAAATAATGGCATCGTTGTATCAAAATCTGACTTGCAAGTACATGTATTGAAGAAAGAACTGTGTCCATTCGACCGTAACTTAGATATGCATATCAGCAACATACGTCGAAAATTGGTGCAGGCTGGCTTATCAAAGCAACATATTAAAACTGTGCGCGGTCAAGGCTACAGCTACCTAGAGTCGGTAGGAGTATGAGTAACTGGTTTCTACGGTGCCCTGATTTCGTTATCAAGCGTAAGGATGGCTTAACGTTTCAGCTGTTCAGTTGCCTGACCGTGATTTTAGTCAGTATCCTCATCCTTCAAGGTGTCGCAGAACGAGCGCTGATGAAAGCCTTGTTGAAGGTACCTGAACCTGTCAAAGCTGAAATGTTGGATTTGGCTTATCAAGCTAATGTACTGATCGAAGAAGGGGACATGGATGAGCTTGCCGACTGGGGCAATGCCCAACGTTATTATTTATTCATTATCGATGAAAACAACCGACCGATTACCCACCGACACATGCATCCGCATTTTGAATTTAAGTTGAAGTACCTGCGTACATTAGACCATCAACTCAGTGATCGTGTGAGTAAGCCTATCTTCGGCTTGCCACTTGATAACGGCAATACACTCGTGATCCAACTGCCAGGCCAGTTTCATCCAGCAAAATCCTTTGCTCCGTATTCCTATGCGCTGAAAGCTGTGATTGCTTTGATCGTGTTGTCGCTGTTTTCGATTATTATGGCGAAAAGTTTGCAGCAGCCACTCGATCGTTTAAGGGAGGCCAGTCGAAGGCTCGCACAAGGAGACTTTTCAGTGAGTGTTGTGTCTGAGTTGGATTCAACTACACGTGAATTCAATGAGCTTGCCAAGGATTTTGACCATATGACCTTTGAGATTAAGTCTCTGGCTGAAAAGCAGCGTCGTTTGATTCGTGATGTATCACATGAGTTGAGGACACCGTTAGCAAGGCAGAATCTCGCATTACATTTGCTACGTAGTAAGGTCGATGAAAAAAGTATGGGTTTACTCGAACGGATGGAAAGCGAAACGGAAGAGATGAATAAGCTGGTGGGTGAAATTCTTGAGTTCAGTCGCCTAGAAACCTCTCGCTATGATTCTAAGTTAACTCCAATGCATCTTGAGCATTATTGCTCAATGCTAATTGCGCAGATGCAAAATGACTTGAAACCTAATCAAACTTTGACTGGTGATTTGGAAACAGCGACATCAATGGTTAATGTTGATGAGAGGCTACTTTTGAGGGTGATCAGTAACCTTGTAGGAAATGCGATCAAATACGCAGGGGGCAATGCGGATATTGTCGTCAAGACCTACGGGCAGGTCAATGATAAGCGTTACAGTGTCATTTCTGTGGAGGATGATGGTGAAGGTATTCCAGATAACAAGATTGCAGATATCTTTGACCCGTTTACCCGCATTGAGTCAGCCAGAGATAAACAGTCTGGTGGTTACGGTCTTGGACTCGCGATCGTTAAGGAAGCCATGGGAGTGATGAATGGGCATGTTACCGCTGAGAACAGAGAAGGTGGGGGACTTAGAGTGAACCTTATGTTTCCTATCGTAGATTAAGCTTTAGGCTCAGCCCCTGTAATGAGAAAATAGTTTCGGCTCAAAGGGCACCCAATAAAAAACGCCACTGTATCTGCAGTGGCGTTTTTGTATACACGCTTTTCATTATCAGGCTAAGGCACAGCCATTAATTGCGCCTTGACTTGAAAGTAAGAGCACCAGAGAAGCTAGATCATGCCTGTTGGCGTGCTAGCTTTACTTCTTCTTCTTTCTCACCGGCTGCTGGGTCATTGAAGCGAGCTTCGTCAAAAGATCCTTCAGATTTAGCCACAATGATAGTTACGGCACTATCACCAGTGATGTTTACGGCAGTACGGATCATGTCAAGAAGACGGTCAACACCCATGATTAATGCGATACCTTCGAGCGGCAGTCCAACTTGGTTCAATACCATCGCTAGCATAACAAGACCAACACCTGGAACACCTGCGGTACCCACAGAAGCCAGTGTCGCTGTTAGGATCACCATTAGGTAATCACCCATAGTCAGGTCGATGTTGTACGCTTGTGCGATAAACGCCGTTGCAACACCCTGCATGATAGCAGTACCGTCCATGTTGACAGTTGCGCCTAGTGGAACTGTGAACGAAGCGACTTTGTTGTCTACGCCCATGCGGTTTTTAGCCGTTTCCATTGTCACTGGAATCGTTGCGTTTGAAGATGCTGTTGAGAATGCAAACATGATTGCATCTTCCATCTTACGTAGGAACGTAATTGGGCTAAGGCCTGTAAACCCTTTAAGCATCGCACTGTAAGTTACTAAACCGTGTAACAGTAGAGTACCAGCTAACACTAAGAAATATTCCGCTAGGTTCCAAATTGCGCTTAAACCAAGGCCAGAGAACAGCTTCGCCATCAAGAAGAACACACCGTAAGGCGCAAGGTTCATCAGCAGCGCAACCAGTTTCATGATTACTTCGTTCAAATCAGAGAAAACCGCAGCGATACGCTCACCTGGTTTACCCGCTGCACTGATTGCAATACCAAACAACACAGCAAATACGATAACTTGTAGCGTTTTGCCCTCAGCCATCGCCTGAATAGGGTTGGTCGGGAACATGTCGATGATGACTTGGCCCAAAGAAGGAGCATCAGCTGATTTGAAAGAGCTCGCAGCAGTAAGATCCGCACCCGCTCCAGGTTGGAACAGGTTACCTATAGTCAATGCTAGAGTGATAGCAACGGCTGTAGTACCGATATAAAGTGCAAGCGTTTTGCCCCCCATACGGCCAAGAGTTGATAAATCTTTAAGAGAGCTTGTACCGCACACGAGTGAAACGAAGACGAGTGGTACAACAAGCATTTTTAAACTGGCGACAAAGATCTGTCCGCCTACTTCAAAGAGTCCGTTAACGATGTAGTTGTTAACAAATCCGCTGTCTGCAAAAAGGGATTGAATGGCAAATCCCGTTAATATGCCCACGACCATGCCGAGGATAACTCGACCAGTTAGAGACATAGGTTTCTTGGTATTCATTTAGAACACTCCTTATTATTTATAACTTTGATACCTTTCCAAAGTGAGCAGGAGATTAGCAGTCGGTTGTTTAAATCGAAAAACAAAAAATGAGTTTGGAATTACAGATGTGATCATAATCACTGATAATCGTTCAAATAAAACAAATTAAAACAAAATAATTCACCATTCATTTACATTTATCGAGTGTTTTATACAAAAAATCGTCGTTCTGAAGGTAATAAATAAGATAAGAGGATTTTGTTATAGATGTTTGCTTATTACATTGACTGCGCAAATGGCGGTGTTTCAAAAAGTTTGGCGCAGAGAACCGATTTTTAATTCAAGTGCTCGTTAAATGACTGTATTGAATTGGTTTCTTTTAACTGCAGGCTAACGACTCGTCAGCTCGTCTTTACAAAACTTTACGAATGCAAAGAATGTAAATTTAATGCAAATAGTAATAGTTATCACTTATATTCCCCCCTCGAAATAATTCAGTGGTACCGGAAACGGTCTAACGGACACATCGAATAAATAACAAAGTGTTCGTCTAAAAGAATAAAAGTGGAGAAAAGGACATGTTTTCAAAAAAGCCATTGGCTTTAGTGATCGGCGCAGCATTAGCTTCACCAGCAGTATTGGCAGAAGCAGTAAAAACTGACGAGCATATGGTTGTTGAAGGTCGTGATTACGGTTATAAAGCCGACACGAATACAACAGCAATGCGCATGGAGGCGACTCAATTAGAGACTCCAGGACAAGTTACGATTATCAGTGAACAAATCATTGATGAGCAACGCGCAAGCACGCTTGGCGAAGTATTAAAAAATGATGCGTCAATTTCAGCGGGTTCTAAATCAACAAACCGTGAGCGCTTCAACCTACGTGGTTTCTCTCTAGGAAGCAGTTCTGGTTACTTGCGCGATGGCGTTCAGCACTGGTCTCATTACCGTCAACCGGTAGAACTACTAGAACGTGTTGAAGTACTAAAAGGTCCTGCAGGTTTGCTCTACGGTAAATCAGCACCTGGTGGCCTTGTTAACATGGTTGCTAAGAAGCCTACGTATGAAACTCAAGTTAGCGTAAGCCAAGACATTGGTTCTGACAGCTACACACGTACTACCGCTGATGTAAGCGGTTCATTGAACGATGATCAAACTCTACGTGCTCGTCTTATTGTTTCACAAGAAAACCAAGACTCTTACCGCACACGTTTTGACGGCACAGATGTAGAGACTGACCGCTTTGTTGGTGGCCTATTTGTTGATTACGATATCAACGAAGATGTGATGCTATCTGCGCATTACGACCGTACTCAAGAGTTGGGTGATCTAGATAACGGCTCAAAGATTGATACGAAAACAGGTAAAGCGATTACCCCAAATACGGTTAATGACCAACGCTTCGCACAAACAGACAACGACGTAGCAAACTACGGTGTGGCTGTTACAGCAAACTTGAGCGATACATGGGCAGTTAAATCGGGTATCAGTCGTCAGTTTTACGAACGTCGCCGTACTGAATCAGATAACGTTATTGATTCAAAGAAAGACAGAAAAACCAAGAAAACACTAGGTTATGGTTACAAAATGTCAGACCGTCATGATGAGTGGACGTTTGATACGGCTTACGTGGATTTTACTGGTGATGTTGATGCATTTGGTGTGAATCACCGTCTGTTGGTGGGTGCAAATGGGTTGCACTACGATTACAAGCGCCTGTACGTATCAGACTATGCTTGTTTTAACGCTTCAGAAGCAGACACAATGAAAGAGTGTGGCAAAGGCTTTGATATGCCTGCAGACATTCACTATAACAACGATGATTCAGTATCACACTCGAAGAGCCAACACTACGGTCTATATCTTCAAGATTTAGTGACGTTCAATGAGCAGTGGCAAGCACTTGCTGGTGTTCGTTTCGCTTACGATGATACGACGAGCAGTTCTGGTAAAGAAGAGAGCTACAATAACATCCTACCTAAGTTCGGTGCGATTTACTCTCCGGCGCCAAACGGTTCTATTTACGCGGTTTACTCTGAAAGTTTTGAACCTGTAAGTGAGATTTCTGATAAAGATGATGTGAACTTCGGCCAGTCTCAAGATGCGAAGAAAGGTACACTTTATGAGCTAGGCTCAAAGTGGGAACTGTTTGATGAGCGTTTATTCGTATCAGGAGCAGTATTCCAGATCACACAAACGAACATGCAAGTTACAGAAGACCTTCCTGCATCTCATGCAAAAGATACTCGTACTACACAGGTGGGTGAGCAAGTTCACACTGGTGTGGAGCTAGCTGCGACGGGCTACGTGACGGATGTGTTCTCTGTAAGTGCATCAACAATGTTCTTAGATGCTGAATATAAGAATGACCCTGCTCTTAATGGTAAAACACCAGCAGACGTTCCTGAATTTACTGCAAGCATCTGGTCTACTTACGCATTCAACAACGGTACTGATGTAAACCTAGGTGTGTATCACGTAGGTGAGCGTTACACTGAAAGTGCTAACACGTTTAAGAAAGACGCTTACACTCGTGTAGATGCTGGTGTTGCACATACGATTAAGTACGATGAAAACTTAGACTTTGTTGCACGCTTTAATGTAGAGAACTTATTCGATACAGATTACCTAGAAGGTGGCAGCACTCGCGGCGTTGTTGTTGGCGAAGGTCGTAACTACATGGCTACGTTACAGGTAAAATACTAATTTGTTAGTAGGGTACTATTGGTAGCTTAAATATTAAGGGGAAGGTTTCGACTTTCCCCTTTCTTGATTCTGCTATTTAGTAAAAATACCCCTAGCAATGCGAGTGGTTTTTAATGATAATGAGACTGCTTATCAATAAAACTCATTTGTTCTTCTTCTAAAGTAAATGACTACAATTATGAATCTTTTAAAAACTAGCCTAGCACTTGCCATCAGTTTGGTTGCAACGTCATCGATGGCAAACAGCTTGGATCAAGCTCAATCAATTCAAAACAAGACCAATAACGCGTCGGCTTCGAGCCAAAAGGTTATTGATAAAAGCTCACAAGCAACATTATTGCTGCAAGCTGAGGTTGAGCGTCTACAAGAAGAAGTGAAAAATTTAGAAATCTATCACGATCATCTTGCCGCATTGGTTAAGAGCCAAGATCAAGAAGCGCAGAGTATTGAAGGGCAGATCGACGAAATCAAACTAACACGTCAAGGTGTTGTGCCTTTAATGTACAAGATGCTCGATGGTCTCCAGGAAGTTATTGAAAGCGATCTACCTTTCAAGACAAATAGCCGTCTGCGTCGCGTTGAAAAGCTGAAAGCGATGATGACTCGTGCTGATGTCAGTGATGCTGAAAAATATCGCCGTATTTTAGAGGCGTACCAAATTGAAGTGGATTACGGTATTAAGCTAAGTTCTTATTCAAGCCGTGTCGAGTTAAGTCAAGATAAAGTGCTTGAAGTTGATATTTTGCATCTTGGCCGCATTTCACTGGTCGCTCGTAACTTAAATGGTACTCAATATTGGTCTTGGGACCAAAATAGTGCTCAATGGCAAGAGTTGGATTCTTCCATGAAATCTGAGTTGGACAAAGCGTACGATATTGCTAATAAACAAGCATCTCCAAGCTTAATCACATTACCTGTTTCTTTAACTGTTGCGGAGGTTAAGTAATGAACTTAAAGCCATTAGCAGCATTGCTTTGCATTACGTCAATTTCATTTTCTGCTTTCTCTGCATCAGACACGACAGCTCAGCTTGTTAACAAAGCAAAATCAGAGAGTCGCACGCAAGCGTCTCATAACGTAATTCGTGAAGCTGACTTTAAAAAGACAGAACAACAACTCAAAGCGATCAAAGCACAGCTTGAAGCTAAACGTAGCTCTATTCAAGGTGCGACCGATGTTCTGACTCAGACATTCAGTGATAACGAAAACAAGCTTGCTCGTTTAGAAGAGAAACTGCGTTTAGAAACAGGTAGCTTAGGTGAGTTGTTTGGCGTTGTAAGACAAAATGCAAAAGACCTTGAACATGAGCTTACGGATACAGTAACTAACGTAGATCGCGCAGCGCATACAGAAACTGTTTATCAAATCGTGGACGCAAAATCATTACCGTCAATGCCCCAGTTAACAGGTCTTTGGTTGAGCATGATGGAGCAAATTCAAGCAAGTTCAGAGATAAGCAAGTCGACAGTTTCACTAGTTAATAGTGAAGGGGTTACTGAAAAGGCAGAAGCTTATCGACTGGGTTCTATTGGCTTAGTTGCTGAGTCAGGTTACGTATGGTGGGATGCTAGACATCAAGATGCGATTGTTTACTTGAAGCAGCCTTCACAAGGTCCAACACTGGCGTCGCTTTCTACTTTAGCTAATGGCGAAGTGTCTAACGTGGTCGTCGATCCCTCTCGTGGATTCATGCTAGAACAATTAGCTTTGGAACCAAGCCTAGTTGATCGTCTGCAAGCAGGTGGCCTAGTTGGTAAAGTTATTCTTGGCTTGTTGGCAATTGGCTTAATCATCGCATTGGTTCGTGGTATTTCTTTGGCTATCGCTCGTCAGAAGATTCGCGCTCAACTTAAAAAACCTGAACAAGCGGGAGACAACCCTCTGGGTCGTGTTCTTGCGGTTTACAGCAAAGAGAAAAATCAAACAGTAGAAGCATTAGAACTGCGACTTTTAGAAGCGGTAGTGGATGAACAAACTCACCTAGAGAAAGGTTTATCAATGCTGAAGCTTCTAGCTGCTCTAGCACCAATGCTTGGCTTGCTAGGTACCGTAACCGGCATGATAGAAACATTCCAAGTGATCACACAGTTTGGCAATGGCGACCCTAAAGTGATGGCGGGTGGTATTTCGATGGCGCTTGTAACAACGGTACTTGGTCTTGTTGCTGCAATGCCACTACTACTGGCACATAACATTCTTAGCACTCAATCAGAGAACATTCGCAATATTCTTGAGAAACAAGGGATTGGCCTTGTTGCTGAACAGGCAGAAAAGACGGTTGAATCAAAACCTGTTGTTTCACCAGTTGGGACTGCTGCGTAATGGATATTTTGTCGGGTTCTCTATTACCAGCAAGTTGGTTAACGAGTGACTGGCTGCTGTCTTTATCAAGCTTTATGGAGCAGGGCGGTTTCGTCCTGTGGTGGCTAGCCGCTGTTGTCCTAGTGTATTGGGTGCTTGTGGTAGAACGCGTGCTTTATCTTGCGTTCTATTTTCCAAAGCAACGCCAAGCTTGGATTGCAAAGTGGCATGAAAGAGAAGATCACTCTTCTTGGCATGCTAAAGCCATTCGTGAAGGTTGGTTAGGCCAAGCGAGTATCTTACTTAACCAAAACTTGAATTTTATTAAGCTGTTAGTTGCTATTTGTCCGATGTTGGGTTTGCTCGGTACCGTAACCGGTATGATCTCCGTTTTTGATGTCATGGCGACTCAAGGAAGCAGTGATCCTAAATTGATGGCCTCAGGTATCTCGTTGGCAACGCTGCCAACGATGGCGGGTATGGTTGCTGCATTAGCTGGCATGTTTGTTCACGCTCGCTTAGCGAAAGTCTGTAACCGCTTAGAATTGAAATTAGAAAAATCTTTAAGGAGTCAACGATGAGACTCGGTCGACGTCATTCTAAAAACGAAGAGGCTCAAATAGACCTTACTTCGATGCTTGATATCGTATTCATCATGCTTATTTTCTTCATTGTGACGAGTTCATTTGTTCGTGAATCTGGTGTTGAAGTAAATCGCCCGCAAGCTTCAAATGTAGTGAGCCAAAAAGATGCAGGTATCTTTGTCGCGATTACTTCTGCGAATGACATCTTCATAGACAAACGTGTTGTGGATGTTGAACGTGTTCAAGCGACGTTAGAACACTTGTTGCTAGAACAGCCTGATGCTTCTTTGGTTATTCAGGCTGACGAGCACGCTTATAACGGTACGGTTGTTAAAGTGATGGACGCTGCCAAAGGTGCGGGTGTTAAAAATATTGCGCTTGCAGCTGAAAAGCGATGATCTGGGAGGATCTTAATCAATGATTCGCCTATTTCTTGCATTACCTTTAGCGGGAGCGTTGGGTTTAGCACTATTTTCTTTCATGGCTTGGATGGTCGATAATGGACACCAACGTTCGCCAGACAACAGTGAGACGTTAAGTTTCAACATGGTGATGGTTGAACAAGAACAAGAAGTACAGAGAAGACAACGTGCAGTCCCGGAACAACCCGAAATGCCAGAGCCGCCACCGCAAGCGCAAACGTCTCAGTCGCAAGCTGAAGTAACGCCTCTGAATTCAATGTCTTCACTGTCTTCACTGGATTTGAATACTTCAATTGAAGGCCTAGCGATTAACGCTCCAACATTTTCTGATTTTGGGTCAAATCAACAGGTAATGCCGCTTTATCGAGTTGAACCTCGTTATCCAGCAAAAGCGCTCAAGCGTGGCGCTGAAGGGTATGTCATTTTGTCTTTTACAATCGATGAAACAGGACGTTCTGTTGATATTCAAGTTACGGATGCAAATCCACGTCGTATGTTTGAACGTGAAGCGATAAGAGCACTTAAAAAATGGAAGTATCAACCCAAAGTCGTCGATGGAAAAGCGGTAGCTCAGGTTGGTCAAACCGTGAAACTAGAGTTTAAGTTGGCAAAATGATGAAACAGATATGGATATTAGTGGGCTTGTTGATAATGCCCCTTACAGTACCGGCAAAAGAGCTAACCCAATACACCGTTATTCGTGTTCAAAAGGCGAATAAACTTGCTCAAGAGGAGCACGTTAAACAGGCGATTGAGGTTTTGGCTAGTTTAGAGTTATCTAAAGGCTATGACAAAGCCTATGTCGCTCGCATGCTTGGTGTGTTTTACTGGCAAGATGGTAAAACAGAGACGGCAATCAAGCAGCTTACTTATGCAGTGGATAGTGGCTTATTGGTCGATGAGCAAGCTTGGGTAACGAAACGTATGTTAGCTGATTTGCTGCTTAGCGAGCAGCATTTTAAAGCGGCATTACCACACTATTATGAGCTCGTTAAAACAGCACCGGAAACTGAAAAGAAAGACACGCTATGGATGCGAATTGCTCAAGCTGAATACCAAATTGAAAACTGGACGAAAGTACTGGCGGCTATAGGTAATCATAACAAGTTTAATTCAAAACCACAGTTGTCGCCTCTCTCGTTAAAGCTGGGTGCTCAACTACAGTTAAAACAATGGAAGCAATCAATTCCTACGTTAGAAAGTTTAGTTGAACTTCAACCCGAAAAAGACAACTGGTGGCGTCAACTGGTCGGGATTCAGTTAAGACTAGAGCGTAGCCGAGATGCGTTGAATACCTTAGCGCTTGCTGAGCTACAAGGTGTTGAACTGAATAATTCAGACCGTAGGCTACTTGCTCAACTGTACGCGAAACGAGGCATCCCTGAGCGCGCTGCGCAAGAAATCAGCAAGTTAGATGACGCAAACAGCGATGTTCAACTTCTGGCTGAGCAAGCAACCTACTGGCAGCTAGCGAAAGAGTGGGACAATGCTATTGAAGTGTGGACGTTAGCGTCGAACATGAACACTCGATACCATTGGAATGTTGCTCAATTATTGGTTCAGCAAGGTTACTACAAGCGAGCTCTGGTTGTTTTAGACAAAGTGAAAGACAAGAACAAGCAAGCTGACGTTGCATTAGCGAAAGTACGTTCATGGTATAAGTTGAAGAACTTAGATAATGCTCTCGCTCAAGCTAAGCGCGCGAACAACATTGAACCGTCTTCTGAGGCTAAAGGGTGGATCAAATATTTGACCCAGCTGAGAACGGTCAGCGAAAGTGGAAACGCCTAATCACATATAGTTAGAAGCTAGAAAGCAGAGTACTAAATAAGACAGTGAAAGGGTGTCATTTGAATGTTCAAATGACACCCTTTTTTTGTATTCAATAGACTTAAACCTTAAACCTTGGTGCTTGAGCGGTGCGGTTGTTTGACTGAGGTAAGAATAATACCAATCACAGTAAGTAAGTGATCATAAATAGCGCAGGAAAAATGCTTGAGAACAAGGCGGAAATTTTCGATAAGTAGTTATTCTACAATCAAAATTTCTAACGATGTTATCGAGTGTTTTAACCAGCTAGGATGAACAGTTATTTACTACGATTGGTATAAAGATAAAGAGAATTCTAGTTAAAGGCTGCACATCTCGCCACTGTGTGATCCCGCAATGATCACTCCGCTTTGGTCTACAATCCAGTTAATGGTGCAGTCACGATAGGGGTTTTTGAAAGAATGTTGTATTTCACCATGCTCGAGTGAGGTTTGAGTTTCCACCCAAGCAAATGTGCGTGACTCCCAAAATGTAACGGCTTGAGAGTGGGGCGTTAAATACAACGTTTGAGCATCGGCAATATTGGAACCGATGTAACTCTCGACATGTTCGTCAGTACTAACAATCTGGCTAGTACAAGCCGTTACCAATACAGCCAAAGCTACAATAATACGCATTTCTAAATCCTTTTAAACTTGCATGGTTATGTCTGTTTTATAGTCAATAAGCTTAAACCACTCTTGAGCTAATCGTCATGCCAATGCCCTTGATAGTGATCTCTGTTCTAAATAGCTTCAACTTCCTTTCTTAAATGCACGGAACTCCGACTAAACAGGGCCATTTTATAAGCTCTAGAGCTCAGGATATCTACGTTTCCCACTTATATTGCCGCGATTCTTATATGTATACAGTTCGATTGTTCTTCAGTAGATGTTATGTGAATTTCCTTGCGACGCGCGAGAAACGTAAACAATGTAAATTGAATGCCAATACGAATTATTATCAACTAAATTATCGCCATAAAATCTATAGGTACTGGTTTGTATGTCGTTAAAAAGTAGGGCAGTTCAATCATGGGCTCGTCGACTTCATGTTTACATTTCTATGGCGCTGCTGTTTGTTGTTCTTTTCTTTTCAGTGACAGGCATCACCCTTAATCGCCCTGAGCTATTTGAATCCAGCCAACCCAATATCCAACACTCTACGCTAACGCTTCCCACGAGTTTGTTTACGATTCAAGACGGTCGACTGAAAGCCGACGAGTCTGCTTTTGAAACGTTTTTGTTTGAAGAAGCAAACCTATCTGGCGTTCCTTCGGGGTTAGACATCTACGCAGAGATTGAAGACGGTGAGTTGCTCATCGGTGAAGTGTCTATGGACTTCAAAGGACCTGGCTACAACGCTTCTGTGTTTGTTGATGTGACTTCTGAAATGGTGGAAGTCGAAACAACGAATTATGGCGTTATTGCATTGTTGAATGACCTACACAAAGGGCGTAATAGCGGTGAAGTGTGGAAGTGGTTTATCGATATCACTGCGCTGCTGATGATCTTCTTTGTACTGACTGGCGTGTGCTTACTGTTACCTAAGAAAAAAACACTCAATACCTCTATTAAATGGACGGTATTTGGGTCTGCAATTTCACTTGCTATCTATTTTGTCGCCGTACCGTAACCCGCGATCCGATCCATGAGGCGGTGTGAAGGTGAATTAAAGGCGCAACGGATTTGAAAGGTTGTTAAACATGAAAAAAATGAATTGGAGCAAATCGCTCCTTGCTTTGTCTCTTTTACCAAGCTTAGGCATGGCTGAGGTGCTTCCTGACACAGCAAAGCTCGATGTGCATTTCGAGTTACCAAGAATTGAGGCTTCTCCATACAAGCGCCCTTACGTAGCGATATGGGTAGAGAACAGTGAAAGAAAGTCAGTTAAAACGATCGAGCTTTGGGTCGGCCAAGATGAATGGCTTAAAGATTTACGAAGTTGGTGGCGAAAAGTCGGACGTTACGACCGCGAACTCGTTGATGCCGTGACTTCCGCAACACGTCCTGTTGGTCAATATCGTTTTGCTTGGGATGGCAAAAATGATGCCGGTCAATCGTTAGAGCAAGGTGAATACACGGTTCATATTGAAGTTGTACGTGAACATGGTGGCCGAAACTATCTTCGCCAAAAAGCAGCACTCACTGACAAAAATGCTTCTTACCAATTAGAACCAACGGAAGAAACCGGTCAGATTACGCTCAACTATATCGTTAAGTAGTAGATAAAGAAGCGATAAATAATGGTAGCCATCGTAGACGCTCATTGAGTGACACGATTAAAAATTACAAATAATGGAATTGAACATGATGAAACAGACAAAAATAAAGGCGCTTGCTCTTGCAGGTGTAATGGCGTTCGGTCTAGCAGCAACGACGACAGCACAAGCTCACCCTCGTTGGGTTTTGCCTTCTCATTTCACCGTTTCTAAAGAAGGTGGTGACTGGTTAACATTTGATGTGACGGCATCCCACGGTACGTTTGTTTTTGATAAGCCAGCAGGAAGTGATAAAGCATTCGTTATCATGCCTGATGGCCGTAACGAGCGTCCTAACTTCGTTGTAAAAGGCAAGCGTCGCTCAATGTTTGATTTCTATTTTGAGGAAGAAGGTACACACAAAGTAGCAATCAACAACGAACCAACGTACTGGACACAGTACAAAGCGGGTCGTCGTGACACAGTAAAATGGATTAAAGCGACTAAAGCTGAGCGTGATGCCTTATTACCTGAAAAATCACGTGACGTGGTAACTCAAGTTGGTTTCACTCGCGCAGAAAGTTACATCACAGTAGGCAAGCCAACGGATTCAGTTTTCAAAATTGAAGGCAAGCTTCTTGAAATGAAGCCTGTTACACACCCTTCAGACATCGTTGAAGGCGAACCGGTGACATTCCAATTCTTCTACAACGGTGAAATCCAGAAAGACGTGAAAGCGGAAATTACTCGTGAAGGTACGCTTTACCGCAATCACCAAGAGCAGATTGATGTAGTGAGCGATGAAAACGGTGAAATCACGTTTACTCCAGACGTAGCGGGTCGTTACGTAATGAAAGCGAACTACAAAGGTGAGTTGGTTGACAACCCACTGGCAGACAAAGCAAGTACGAATGTGCACCTGACATTCGAAGCATTGCTTCAATAGTCGGTTTTATCGGGAGAAAGCTCCTGATTATTAGATAAAAAAGACAAGGGCTCATTAGAGCCCTTTAACGGTCAGTATACCACTGAAAATTTGTAACGTGGCGAGGGTACGAACGATGAAAATAACAATAAAAGCAAACACCATAATTGCTCCGTGCTTAGCTCTGGGGCTTGGTTTAGCGGCATTACCTGCGCAAGCACACTTTCCATTGATGAGCTGTTGGTTTGAAGGCAAAACGGTTGCCTGTGAGGCGGGTTACTCTGATGGTAGTAAAGCGATAGATTACGCAGTCGCGATGTACGACTACGAAGATAACTTGATAGCGAAAGAGATGACGGATAAACGCTCTATTGTCGAATTTCCAAACCCAAACTCTGAGTTTTACCTTGTGTTTGATTCAGGTCACGAGTTTCCTGTTGAAGTCGACGTTGTAGAGATCAAAGAAAAATGATGATTCAAAGTGTACGCGCTGACACAGGCGGAAGAGAGGGCAAGTGGGTTGGCCTAATCATTATATTCATCCTTTGTTTTGCGACGGTTGCTATTCCGTTTAATCAAGCAGAATCTCATATCGAAGTGACCCTTGATCACCAAGTCTTAGTGACTGATGTTGAGCAAGAAAACTTGGCGATGCTGTCAGAACTCCGTTTGGCTCATGAAGAGATTCGAGATCTTCGCATGGACTTAGACGGCGAATGGCCAAGCGTTGTGTCGCTGAAAGACGAATGGGTCGCGCCTTTTGTTGAAGACCAGAGTTGGAAGCGCAAAGGTTCTCATACTTGGTTATTGGACGAGCGTGGTTATTACTTCTCTACGCCAAGTGAATACGCTACACCAAGCGAACAAGCTACGCCAAACACTCATGGCTTCGCGGACTCCTTTGTTTTGAACGCGAACAGTGTTTCTCCGGAAATCTGGATTTTCTTTGGTGGTGTCGCAAGCCAACCTACTCAATTTGATGAAAACACATTGGAATCCGCAGGCTGGAAATTGGTGGTGAATGAGTCAGAAGTTGCTGATCAGCATGAAGCTTCTTCACATTAATCCCGGACTCTCGAAAAACAAAATGCTGACTAATAATAAGAGATTTACTATGCGATTCATGACTCTATTGATGTCGTTAATGGCGGTGTTATCGACACCCAATGCATTGGCAAAAGAATACACAGTCGACAGCGATAAGTTGACGATAGGTATTACCCTACAGCCTTACTATAGCTACGTAAAAGCAGTGGTAGGTGACAAAGTGAACATCCTTCCTTTGGTTGATGCTGGCTTTAACCCGCATAACTACTTACCACAACCAAATGACTTGAAGCGATTGAGCCAGATGGATGCAATCGTGGTAAACGGTATTGGCCACGATGACTTCGCACTAAAAGTCATTTCAGCTGCGCAACGTGATGATTTAATGGTCATCGAAGCGAACAAAGAAGTACCTCTACTTCCTGCATTAGGCCAGTCTGTTGGCCAAGGCGCGGTGAACCCACATACGTTTGTTGGACTTTCTACAACAATCCAAAAGGTTTACACCATCGCGAGCGAAGTTTCTAAGCTCGACCCAGACAACGCTACGTTTTATCGCAAGAACGCACGTAAATACGCCAAGCAATTTCGCTTTATGAAGCGCGATGCGATGTTGTCACTAGGCGAACTCGACACATCAGGTATGAAAGTAGCGACTACGCACAATGCTTATGGCTATATCCTTCAAGAGTTTGGTGTGGATGTTGCGGCGGTGATTGAGCCTGCACACGGTGTTGAACCAAGTGCGAGCCAACTGCAAGATACGATCGAGAAAATCCGCGCATCAGGCATTGATGTTCTGTTCTACGAGCTAAACATGCCAAACCGCTTTGTTGACACGATTGAAGCAGAAACAGGCGTTCAGCTTTATCGTTTCTCTCACATGACGCACGGTGAGTATCAAGACGATAAGGTAGAAGTTGAGATGAAGAAGAACTTAGAAACGTTAATCGAAGCCATGAAATTTGCTGCGGCTAACCAGACTAAAAGCGGGAAGGCGTAATGCAAGGTCCATCGATTTCAATTAACCAACTCGGTCTGCAATACGACAACAACGTGATTCTTGATGATATCACGCTAGATCTTAAAGCGGGTGAGTGCCATGTGATCATGGGGCCAAACGGCGGTGGCAAAACCTCTTTGCTACGTTCAGTTCTTGGTTTGACGCCTTTCTCTGGTCAAATCAACATTCATTGGCCACAAAAGCCAAGCATTGGTTACGTTCCTCAAAAAGCGACCTTCGAATCGAGTTTACCTCTGACGGTAATGGATTTCGTCCTGCTTAACCAAACTCGAATTCCGCTGTTTTGGCGTCGTAAGTCTAAGCAATTGGATCTCGCACTCGCACAATTGGATCGTGTGGGAATGGCGACTCGTAGCGACCGCCGTATGGGTCAATTGTCGGGTGGCGAGCAGCAACGTGTGTTGTTTGCTCAAGCCTTATTGGATAACCCAAGCCTATTGGTGTTGGATGAACCTACGACTGGCATGGATGAGCAGGGCGTTCGTTATTTAGAATCGCTAGTTCGTGAATGCGTTAATGAAGGGCGTACCATTCTTGCTGTTCACCATGATGTAACCGCAGTACGTCGTCTTGAAGCGAATGTACATGTTGTGAATCGATTCTTGGTGGATAGTGGTCCACATGAACAAGTACTACACCCGACTAAAATCGAGAGTCTGTTTCAGCATTATAGCAGTGGATCTGTCATCACCAAATCGAAGGAGGTTGCGTAATGGAGTGGTTACGACAACTTGCCATTAGTGGCGTTGAAGCGGGTTGGTTATCAGACAGCTTCATGTATGCGTTTATGGTGAATGCACTGGTTGCTGCGTTGTTATTGGGCCCGTTATTAGGTGGCCTTGGTACTTTGGTCATTGCAAAGCGTCTGGCATTCTTTTCTGAAGCGGTAGGTCACGCCGCATTAACCGGTATTGCCATTGGTGTTTTGCTTGGTGAGCCACCAGAAAATCCAATTATTGGTCTGTTTAGTTTCTGTATGATCTTTGCTTTGCTTCTTCATTTTGTAAGAAACAGAACCAATGTGCCATACGATACTTTAGTCGGCGTTTTCCTTGCGCTCGCTTTAGCGGTCGGCGCGGCATTGTTGATGTACGTGGCACGTAAGATCAACATTCACATGCTTGAGAATGTGCTGTTTGGTTCGATTCTGACGGTAACAGATCAAGACTTAGCGATTCTTGCAGGCAGCTGCGCGCTCATCATTTTGCTCTTGATACCGACGTTCAACCGTATTCTTCTCACTTGTATTAGCCCGGATATTGCCAAGGTGCGTGGCTATAACACCAGCTTCTATGACTACCTGTTTGTGATGATGATTACTTTGGTGACGATTGCCGCGGTGAAGATCGTGGGTGCCGTTTTGGTTGGCGCGTTATTACTGATTCCGGGTGCGACGGCACGATTGTTGACTAAACGCATGGGGAGCTTTGTTTTGCTTTCTGCGTTGCTGGCAACCATCGCGTGTTTAGTCGGAACGGTATTACCGATGGAACTTAAACTGCCAGTGCCGTCAGGCGCTTCAATCATCATCGTTTCTGCAACGTTTTTCCTAGCAGCAACGCTATACCGAATTATAAGAAAGGCTTAACCATGACTCCTTTAATGAATCGTATTTCAAGCTCAGTAAAAACAGCGGCTCAAGTGGGTGTACTTGGTAGTGTGTTAATGGCTGGATCTGTGGTGTCACTGAACGCTAATGCAGAGGATATCCTAACCAGTACACCTGTGACTTATGCTTTGGCGACAGAGCTAACCAAAGGCACCGACATTACGACCGAATACCTACCACCAAAACGCTACGGTATTGATCGCTTACCTAACTGGTTTGGCACTAAGGGTGAAAGCAAGGTGCTTAAGTCAGGAGAGAAGGCGACCGTTGCGTTAACGCTGTCATCTATTTGGCAAGCGGATCCTACATTTGTATACGCAAGGCAAGGCAACATCCGCTTGGTTGAGGTGGATGCCGCTCAAGCGATTACACCGCGCGCGCAAGGTGTCGCCGCGTTGACGCTATCGAGTGGTGAAGTGTCTAAGTATGCTTGGTTAAATCCAACCAATCTAACGCGAATGGCCGCTATCGTGGCTGACGACTTTAAGTTATTGTGGCCAGCGCAAGCAGAGACGATTGATCGTAATTTGCAGCGTGTGATGCTTGATGTTCGTGAACTGATTAACAAGCAACAAGCGGTATTATTGGATAACGATGTAGATTCAGTATTGTTGCTTTCAGAAAGCTTGGAAGATTTTGCTTCTGGCAGCCAACTGTTTGTTGAAGAACGTATGTTCAAAGCTGAACTGGAATGGACAGAGCAAGATAAAGCGAAGCTCAAAGCGATGTTTTCAGAAGACGATGCGCTATGGTTAGTGACAGCGAAAAAGCCGACGACTTTGATTAAGTCATTGGTGCCTAATGAGCGAATTCTTGTTGTTGACTCGGTAGACCGCTGGGGAAGAGCAGGGATTAATGCAAAAGCGCCGTTCGCACGCTGGGAAGTTAAACCATTTAAAGGTTAATTGAATCGCTAAGTCGCTAGGTTAATACGGTAGGATCAAAAAAGCAGCCTAAATAGAGGCTGCTTTTTTTGTTCTTGTCTACAGGCTCTGATCTGAGCGCTGAGCAAGAGTATCTCGTGAGTCAAAAGCTTACTCTGCAGCTTTTTTTTCTTTAGTTTCAATACCAGCTTCTTCTGCTTCAACCGTTGTCTCTACTGAACCCTCAGCTTGCTCTAGAGCGGCTTTCGCTTGCTCTTCAGCTTCCATTTTTGCGCGATCAGCTTTAGAAATATAGCGAGGCTTGTTGCTACCATGCAGTTTAGAATTCGCCTGTTTCTGTCTTTTCTTTAGAATTTGATTGATTTTTTTCTTACGGTTCATTGCTGCATAGCCTTGTATTTAGTTTATGCGGTGGAGGATAATCATTTTAGATCTAGAACTCAACCTGTACGGTCTCTCATTAGGTAATTAATCATGTTCCAACATAACAACATTCTACAAGGCGAACTCGCAACGGAGTACAAAACCGTTATTGCGATGGTGCACATCTACTGTAAAGATCACCACGGTGCGGTTCGTCAGAATAACGCGTTATGTGAAGAGTGTGAGCAACTGTTGCGTTATGCAGAGACACGACTTGATAGATGCCCTTATGGCGAAGCAAAGCCGACCTGTAACAAGTGTCCGATTCATTGTTATAAGCCTGATCCTAAAGAGCAGATGCGTTTAGTGATGCGCTATGCAGGGCCAAGAATGCTACTTAAGCATCCGATTTTAGCGATCAGGCATTTGATTCATGAGAAACGTAAAGTGCCAGAGAAGCCACTGCCGAATGTGTCTAATCGCCATATCCGAATGAACAAGAAGTAACTGGTGCTTTAAATTGGTCGCAGAAGAAACGAAAAAGGTCTGATTGCTCAGACCTTTTGTGTTTCTGCTAACTGCCTTATCAGAAGGCAGTCTTGTAGAAAGAATACTTTATGTATAAAGCTACACCGCTTGAGGCTCTTCGTAGGTAACCGTCAGGTTATTGATCCAGCGTCGGCTCAAATAACGGTGCGAGCATATTGCCAGTTTCACCACTTCTTCAACCAACATCAGACCATAGATGTATTTGAAGTCCCATCCAGCGACAAACGCGCCATAAACACACACTGGAATGCCCACCATCCACATCGCGATGAAATCCATGCGAAGGCAGAAAGCGTTATCACCACCAGCACGAATAATACCGTTAATGATCACCATGTTGAGCATACGAATCACCACTGCAAAACACATGATCATCATTGCTGGCGAAGCAAGCGGGTACAATGCATCTGTGGAAAGGTTTAACCATGATAGTACATGCTCTTTACCCATAAACAGTAGCAAGCCAACGACAGCGCCAAAGCCAACGACGGCTTTAATGAATGTTAGACCCATGCTCATAGCATCATCAAATTCATCACGGCCCAGCGAATGGCCAAGCAATACTGAACACGCTACGGAGATACCAAAGAAGATCGAGTAACACAGCGATTCGAACGGCGCGAGCATCGAGAACACCGCAAGCTCTGTTGTGCCCATGTGACCGAAGATCATTTGGTACGCCATGGTACCCATTGCCCACAACACGGCATTCATCGTTAGCGGCAACGCAATACGACGGTAAGAAAGCCACAGTGATGGACGGTGTGGTGAGCTTGGGGTGGTTAGCAGCCAGTGTTTACGCACACGCATGTAGCTATACATTAAGCCCACTTGAATCAATCGCGCTAAGGTTGTCGCCAATGCAGCACCTGCAACGCCCATTGCTGGAATGCCGAAAGCCCCTTTAATTAGAACGAAGTTAAGCGCAATGTTGAGTGCAATAGTAATACCACCTAACAATAGTGGAGTTACGGTGTCACCTGATGAGCGCATGCTTGCTTCTACCACTACAACAATGTGAGTTAGAAGTAGAACAGGGAACCCATACCATAGATAAGTCGCTCCAAGCTCAATCACGGTTTGATCGCTAGTTTGCAACATCATTAAAAACTGAGAACCAAGAGTGATGATTGCTGTAACAGGCAGCAGAACTTTTAAACCAAACACCATCGCGATGGATGATACTGTTCGTGCGCTTTTTCGGTCATTCTTTCCCCAGTATTGAGCGACTAATGTACCGTTTGCTGAGGCCAACCCTGCCATAATCATAATAGCAACGAAGTGCCATTTTGATGCAATTCCCACAGCGGCTGCAGCTTCCATACCAAAATCACTGACCATCAAGACGTCAGCAAGGGCAAGAATAGCAACCAGCGCACTTTGCAAAGCAACAGGCAAACCAAGTTTAACGATACGAGGTAATATGCTCTCTGGCTTGTTATTCATAGATGAGTTAGGGTTGATGTTAGTTGTCATAAGCTCTCCGATTTATGGCAGAACTATAGTGATTTGAGTGAAGTAACAACATGTTTAAAAAACAACAAAACCTGTGCGAATCCGTCATTGATACCATGGAGCCTAAATCAACGTGGCAAGATGATGTTTTTCTCGCGGAACATTGCAAAGAACGTTTTTTGACCGTTGAAGATATCCCAGAGATGAAAAGCTTTGGTGTCTATATGGGCGGTATGGCAAAACTATACGATGGTTATTGGGTTGAGCGAGAATCCGTTAATGTTCATACGTTGATTTTCACTATGGAAGGCGGCGGCATTCTAACAACCACGACATCAGTACAAGCGATTACACCGTATACGCTGGTGGTTCTTCCTGCCGGAACCCCATTTCGTTTTGAACTCGACCCGCAATATAACTATTGGAAAATGGCGTGGATGTTGACCCCCGATACTAAGCAGTGGCAGCACATAGCAAGTTTAGGTCAGGGGATTGTGCCTTTTGGAGAGTGTGAGCAGATCTGGTCACTAATGAACTTGGTTTACTTTGAGATAGGGGGCCGAGCCAGTTACCGTAAGTTACTCTTGAGTGAAATAGTCCGAACGTTGACGGGGTTTGAACCCAAATCAACAAGCACCACTGCTCGTGTTCAAGCGCTCTATAATGAGATTGAAAGTAGTCTGCATCAACCATGGACAGTAGCTGGTATGGCTCAAAGGGTGTTTATCAGCGAAGAGCAGCTTAATCGAGTTACCAAAACGCTCTTCGACTTATCACCACGCAGCAAGTTGATTCAACTAAGAATGGATAAAGCGACCAGCTTGTTAAAATACCAAGATTGGTCGGTATCGATGATTGCCAACCGTTTGGGTTACAAAGATCCTTATAACTTCTCACATCGCTTTAAAAAGCATTTTGGTTTATCTCCAAGCCAATACCGTAAAAGCCATCGACTTACCGGGTAGTGCTGGTTGTCCACTAAAAATTCGTTTCTTAGAACAATTCCACAAGATCAATTTTGCAGTAAATGTACGGTATTAAGTGATCTATCAAATTAGTATTTTTGTACCATTCGATAATATTGGAAATATCTTAAAAGACAACTGCTTATGAAACGTGAGGAATCCATACAAAAAATAGCGGATCACGTAGACGATTTTAAACTTCCGTCTAAGTGGGTTCTAAATAAAAAAGAGTTTCAATCTGATACGAGGATCGTCCGAAAGCAGGAGTGTGGCTCGATAATAGGGACGCTTTCAGAGCCTCATCGTAAGGTTCTTTTTTACTTGTATCAAAATAAAGGACATGTAATCAGTAAGCGAGTTTTGAAGCGTGTAGGTTGGTCGGGTAAAGCCGTGACATCTGCTTCAGTATTGGTTGCTATCTACGAGATAAGAAGGATCTTAGACTGTCGTTGTATAAAAACGGTTTCTAACGAAGGTTATGTACTGGAGGATTAATTTCCCTTTATTGATATCCTGTTCATATATTAATAATAAAAATTTAATCTCTTTACCGTATACGCTGCTTTCATTATCTTCGATTTTAAACGTCCACTTATAAGCGACGTTATACAAAAATGACTGAATTTAACTTTGTTGCTGGCTATATCGTAAGGGAACTGTATAAAAATGGACGCCTATCCTGTAATAGATACTCACCACTCTGAACACAACGTAATACTTGAACTCAACGGAAAAATAGTTGAACTCGACACCAAACTTATTCGCAATGTTGAAAATGGCTATGTTCTCGCTACCATGCCTTTAGCGTATCGTAAGATCATTCTGTTTATGAATCAAAACCGAGGGAAATTGTTCAGTGTCGGGCAATTGAAGAAGATTGGCTGGGAGAATGGGTCAGTCACTAACTCGTCAGTGATTGTTGCGATATCTGAGATCAGATCACTATTCGGGGATGGCCTAATCATTACCATTACTGGTGAAGGCTACATATTTCAGCCTTAACCTGAAGAACACCTCTATTTCTAGTATTGATGCTTTTGTCGACTTTTGCTCAGAAGTCATCAAACAAAAAGAGCTCTTCGTTAGACGGAAAGTCATAACTAAGAGCTCTAGAGGTAACTATCCTACCTGAGGAGGATAGTTGTCATTCGAACTTACTCGCCTGCAATCTGTAGAGGAGAGCGTTTTAAGCTAGCAATCAACATGTAGATCGTTGTAGCGAGTAGAGACGCGAACAGGTAAGTGAATAATCCCGCTTGTGAATCCATAAAGCTATCTGCAACCAATGGTCCTGCGACTGAACCGATGCTGTAACACAACAACATAACCTGAGTCACTGAGACCAAGTAGCTCGGGTCTAAGTTACGACAACCCAAGTTAATCGCGATTGGGTAAAGTGCAAAAGTCGCCATACCTAACACAAACAAGCTCATACCAAGAACATAAAAATCATGGTTAATCGTTAGTACACCAATGCTTGCAACCCCTAGTAAGCAGAACAGCGCCATCAATAACACTTGTCCTATGTGATGAGATAACCATGTCACCATTGGTTGAACGGCCATACCACCCATAATCACTAACGCCATCAAACCGCCAATATCTTGATGTGCGATGTTGCGTTGAGCAAGCTCAACAGGCATCAGCCCGTAAATAGATCCAAGTGTTAATCCAGATACAATACAGCCAATCAAAGCGCTGTGGCTCAGTTTGCTGATTTGCTTTAATGATAAAGACTGCGCATCGTGAATTTGTGGTGCTGTCGCTTGTCCGTACATCAACACAATGATTGCACCAAACAACAAGGTGAACATTGCAATGAAAGGTACGCCACCTGTAATACCAAGGTAACCGATGCCGAGTTGGCCAACGGCAGAGCCGCCGTATAGCGAACACATGTAAACGCCTAAGCGTTTCGCGCGCTGAGATTCGTCACCGCTCATTAACCAAGACTCTACAATCACGAAGATACCTGCAACCGCTACACCAGCGACAAAGCGGGCCAATAACCATACCGCTTGATGTGGGATGAGTGGTAATACGAGGATCGTTGCGATAAAAATAGCCAGAGCGATAACAAACGCATCTCTGTGACCAACACGTGCAATCGCACGTTCAATCAATAACGTACCGGTTAAAAGCCCTGCATAGAATGCACTCGCCAACCAACTCGATAGATTTTTGTCTAAGCCATACTCAGACAACATTAATGGTAATGAACTCATTAAATAGCCTGAAGCGATCGCGTAAAAAGACAATGCAATAACCGGAACAGTTATGCGAGTTGTTGGTTGGATGTTGTCCAATGCAGGAGCCTCTAAATAGTGAAAGAAACGATGAATTTTCCGCGACTATGGAGGAGAAATTGAATTGGGTAAAACGAATAAAAATGGTCGTTAAGATAAAGGAAATTTATCGAGATCTTGAGCTAAAATACCATAGCGGAATTTACGATTTGGCGAGATTTTATGCGGACGAAAAGCCATTAGGATTATGTTTATGATGGTTTGAAAGCGATACAATCATCCGCGTAGGTCACCCGTGATGGTTGTTGTTCATCACGATAATTCAAGCGAAGAAAGTTAAGCTCATTGGTGCTTCATGAACATACGTAACGTCGTAGAGCAGGCCAGAGAGGAATGGTGTTGTGTTCAACTTGATGATTACAAATACCTGCGTAAAATGTTCATTCGTATGGTGTTATCAATCACGGCAATAGCGTAAACGAGAGTTACACCCAATGGAGATAGGCAAATGGATAGTTATGATTTTATTGTTGTTGGCGGGGGCTCGGCAGGATGTGTAATGGCTGCAAGGCTGTCTGAAGATCCCAATGTCACGGTTTGCCTATTGGAAGCAGGTGGTAAAGACACAAGCCCATTAATCCATACACCCGTAGGTATAGCCGCGATGATGCCAACTAAGCTAAACAACTGGGCCTTTGAGACCGTTGAACAGCCGGGTTTGAATGGTCGTAAAGGTTATCAACCAAGAGGTAAGACACTTGGTGGGTCTAGCTCTATCAATGCCATGATGTACGCACGTGGACACCGTTCCGACTACGATACATGGGAAAGCTTGGGTAATGCAGGTTGGAACTATGATTCGTGTTTGCCTTACTTTAAGAAAGCGGAAAATAACGAAGTCCACCAAGATGAGTTTCACGGTCAAGGTGGTCCTCTGAACGTGGCTAACCTTCGATCGCCAAGTCCGATGTTGGAACGTTACTTAACGGCGTGTGAGTCGATAGGGGTTCCCCGTAATGAAGACATCAACGGTGCTGCTCAGTTTGGGGCGATGCCGACGCAGGTAACCCAGTTGAATGGCGAACGGTGCAGTGCTGCCAAGGCTTACTTAACGCCAAACCTTTCGAGACCAAATCTTACGGTCGTGACCAAAGCAACCACACATAAAGTTTTGTTCGAAGGTAAGAAAGCGGTCGGAGTCGAATATGGCTTTAACGGACAGCGTTATCAGATCCAATGTAACAAAGAGGTGATTCTATCTGCTGGTGCATTTGGTTCTCCCCAGTTGTTATTACTGTCTGGTGTCGGTGCTAAAGACGATTTGGAGGCGCATGACATCGAGCAGGTTCATGAGTTGCCTGGAGTGGGCAAGAACCTCCAAGACCATATCGACTTGGTGCATTCGTACAAGTGCAGTGAAAAGCGTGAAACTTTTGGTATCTCGCTACAAATGGCCTCTGAAATGACCAAAGCTCTGCCGCTATGGCACAAAGAACGCCGTGGCAAGATGAGCAGTAATTTTGCAGAGGGGATAGGTTTTCTTTGTTCCGAAGATCATATCGCGGTGCCGGATTTAGAGTTTGTATTTGTGGTCGCTGTTGTCGATGACCATGCAAGAAAAATCCATACCAGTCATGGTTTTACGTCTCATGTCACCTTGTTGCGTCCGAAAAGCAACGGCAGCGTAACGCTCAATAGTAATGATCCTTATGATCCGCCTAAGATCGATCCTGCGTTTTTCAGTCATCCTGAAGATATGGAGATAATGATTAAGGGCTGGAAGAAGCAGTATCAAATGTTAGAGAGTTCGGCGTTTGACGACATCCGTGGTAATGCTTTCTACCCAGTAGACGCCAGTGATGACGAGGCTATCGAGCAAGATATTCGCAACCGTGCAGACACTCAGTATCACCCAGTCGGGACCTGTAAAATGGGCCCTAACAGTGATTCATTAGCCGTGGTAGATAACAATCTGAAAGTCTATGGGTTGAATAACTTAAGAGTTATTGATGCTTCTGTGATGCCGACATTGATTGGGGCAAACACAAACGCGCCAACCATTATGATTGCCGAAAAAGTCGCAGATCAAATCAAAAAGGAATACAGACTAGGTAAGCAAGAGTCTAGTATTCGAGCGAAAGGCGAAGCTGTGGTTTAATTCAAGAAGTTAAGTGATAACCATAAATAAAACAGTAGGTTAGATAGTCTTTGTTTGATAAGACTCTCTAACCTATTTTTGTGTGCTTACTTAGAATAAAGCAAAAGTTAATTCAATCGCTTAAACGATAGCTTAAATAATAGTGTTACTTGGTTAGAGCTTGATTAAGCCATTGATCAAATTGACCTTTTGGTAATGCACCGTTAATCGTATCGACACGTTTACCATCTTTAAACACCATCACGGTTGGAATGCTTCTGATTTGGTACATCGCGGCAAGCTGTTGCTGAGCTTCAGTATCAATCTTAACGAATCGAATATCTCCTGAACGCTCTTTAGCAACGTCACTGAACACTGGCGCAAAGCCAACACATGGGTTGCACCATGTTGCCCAGAAATCGACAACCACTGGCTGTGAACTATTCAAAATAGATTGGAAATTAAGTGACGTTCCCTCGATAGGAGCGCCATCGAGCAATGCTGTTTTGCATTTACCGCAGGTTGGGCTTTCTGAAATTCTTTCTGAAGGAACTCGGTTTACGCCATTACAAGAAGGGCAACGTGTGTTGAATGTAGACATAACTTTCTCTTTTTATTGTAACTCCGTGTCTAACGCGATTTACGAATCACGCACGGAGCGCTTATACTGTTTAAAACTAGAATACGATACTTAAATAAAAACAAACAATAAATAGGTAAATGATGACAAAATTTTACGCCGAGATTACGGGCTGGGGAAAGTGTCTGCCACCAGCCGTGTTGTCCAATGATGATCTAAGCACTTTCATTGATACGTCTGACGAGTGGATTCGAACTCGAACTGGTATCGAAAACCGTCGTATCAGTCATGTAAATACCTCTGAGTTAGCGACTGTTGCTGCTCAACACGCCATGGCGTGCGCTGGTCTTAGTGCCGAAGATATCGACCTCGTGATCATCGCGACGTGCAGCCCAGACTCCCTTATTCCAAATACTGCGTCTAAAGTTCAACAGAACCTAGGCATCAAGAGCGCAGCGGCTTTCGACCTTAACGCAGCGTGTACAGGGTTCATCTACGGCGTTGAAACGGCGACTCGACTGATTCAAGCAGGCAACTACCGTAATGCTATCGTAGTGGGTGCTGAGCGTCTTTCATTCTTCATCGACTGGACCAAGCGTGATACTGCGGTTCTATTTGGTGACGGCGCAGGTGCTGTGGTTCTATCTCGCACTGAAGAGCAGGTTGGCTTACAAGAAGCGCAAATCGGTTGTGACGCAGAAGGCCGTGACATTCTAGCGGTACCAAAATTCGGTACTTCTATGGACCGCTTTGCTGCAGATAACGGTTACTGGGACTTTGATTTCGTAGGTAAAGAAATCTTCAAGCGTGCAGTGAAAGGCATGGGCGCTGCGGCACACACAGTATTAAGCCGCACAGGTATCTCAACCGACAATATCGACGTTGTGATCCCGCACCAAGCAAACATCCGAATCATCCAAACTCTGTGTGATATGGCGGGTATTGATCGCGAGAAAGCGTTTGTTAACATCCAAAACTACGGCAACACGTCGGCAGCTACTGTGCCAATTGCACTGTGTGAATCATTAGAGCAAGGCTTCGTTAAACCTAACTCTAACATCTTGCTTGCGGCATTTGGTGCAGGTTTAACTTGGGGTGCTGGCCATATTAAGTGGGGCAGTCGTGTTGAACCGTTAGGTCAATCGGATGCGAAGCTTCCAGAAGCGGATAAATCTGCTTTGGAGCTTCTAGAAAGAGCCATTTTACACTGTAAAACGCGTCCTAACTCAGAAAGTGAGTAGCGGAGTATGGTACGAGTTCGCCTTTTAAGTCGGATTCGCCTCATGATATAAATCGACCACCATAGTGCTCGTTTAATCAGGGACAGATCTCGTCCCTTTTGTTATTTCTTAGGAAGTGTTTTGAAGAAAGTTTTAGCAATTGGCTACGTTTGGCCAGAACCGAATTCATCGGCGGCTGGCAGCCACATGATGTCTCTTTTACGCCTGTTCAAGAGACAAGGTTGGTCAGTTGAATTTGCAACGCCAGCTCAAGAAACCGAGCACATGATCGATCTCTCTGAAGAGGGCATCACGAGCCAATCTATACAGTTAAATTGCGATAGCTTTGACCTGTACATCGAAGAGCTGCAACCCGATGTCGTGATGTTTGACCGTTTCATGATGGAAGAGCAGTTTGGTTGGCGTGTCGAGAAAGTATGTCCGAATGCCTTTAAGTTACTGGATACCGAAGACTTACAGTTCCTACGTAACGCGCGCCATGAAGCGGTTAAGAAAGAGACTGAACTGACCAAAGCGCATTTGTACAGTGACTTGGCTAAACGTGAAATTGCCGCAATTTTACGCTGTGATCTTTCGTTGATCATTTCAAGTTACGAGATAGAACTGCTTCGTTCGGAGTTCAATATCGATCCAAAACTGCTTCATCATTTGCCGTTCATGGTTGATCTTAATACACTTCCTGAAAGCACGAAAAGCTTTGAAGAACGTAAGCATTTCATGACGATAGGTAACTTTAGACACGCACCGAACTGGGATGCTGTGCTTCAGTTACAGAAGATTTGGCCGAAGATTCGCAAGCAGTTACCTGAATCCGAACTTCATATTTATGGATCTTATCCGCCGCCGAAAGCAACGGCTTTGCACAACCCTAAAACCGGTTTCCATATAAAAGGTTGGGCTAAAGACGCTCAAGAAGTGATGGAGCAAGCTCGTGTGTGTGTTGCACCTCTACGATTTGGCGCGGGCATTAAAGGCAAGTTGCTTGATGCGATGAAGCTGCAAACTCCGAACGTAACGAGTGAAATCGGCAGTGAAGGCATGCTATCACAAGGTGAATTGCAATGGCCGGGCGAGGTTGCTGATGATATCGACGAGTTTGTTGAAGCTGCAGTTGCTCTGTACAAAGATAAAGAGAAGTGGCTTAAGGCACAAAGCCAATGTCATTCAATCCTTGAAGCGCACTACGAGCAAAATCAACTGGGCGACACATTGATTGAGCGATTAACTGCGTTAGAGTCTGATCTTGAATCTCATCGACTGGATAACTTCTTTGGTTCGATGCTTAAGCACCACAGCATGGCGAGCACCAAGTATATGTCGCAGTGGATAGCTGAAAAGAACAAGACTAAGTAACTGACACAATAAACCGAATCAAATTATAAGCCCTTAGGTTAACGCCTAGGGGCTTTTTTCATGCAGGCGCTTGTTAATTTCAGACTTACAAACCGAACATTCTAGTGTACATTAGCATTGACTAATTTATATTTATTAGTAAACTCTAATTTAAATTAAGGGTGATGAGTTAATCGACGTTATGAGAGAGGTCAGTGATGAGTTTAATACCTTGGAATGCATTGTTCGGTGGCATGTTGTTAGGCGCGTCGGCAATTATTCTTATGTTAGGAATAGGGCGAGTAGCAGGTATTAGTGGCATTGTTGGCCACTTGTTACCGTCGAGAAAGAACAAAAGATTAGAATCAGGATCCGAATCGAACTCGGACTCCAGCATTGAGAAAACCGAAAAACATTGGCGACTTGCTTTTGTTGTCGGAATGGTCGTGAGCGGCTGGTTATTGATTCCAACAGGCTACCAACTTCCGCAATTAGAAGAGATCAACTTCGCAGTGGTTATCATAGCCGGATTATTGGTGGGCTTCGGTACCAAGATGGCGAATGGCTGTACTAGCGGCCATGGCATTGTCGGGATGGCTCGTTTGTCCAAGCGCTCAATCATCGCTACTTGTGTATTCATGGGTGTGGCAATCGTAACTGTGTTGGCTAAGAACTTGATCGGTTTGGGGGCGTAATGAAAAACTCTTCACTTACTATCGTTATCGGTTTGGTCGCAGGTATTCTTTTTGGCTCAGGTATGATCATTTCAGGCATGGTTGACCCGAACAAAGTACTTGGGTTTTTAGATATTGCTGGCGACTGGGACATTAGCTTGGCATTCGTCATGGGTGGCGCGTTATTGGTCTTCGCTCCGTTTTATCACTTGGTCATTAAAAAGCGCGCTCAAGCCGTCAATGGCGAACCTTTAGATAGCAGTAATAATCCACTAATAGATAGAAAGTTGATCTTAGGTTCAACTGCTTTTGGTTTAGGCTGGGGGATTGCAGGCTTTTGCCCGGGCCCTGCAGTAACCAGCCTTAGTGGCGGTAACCCAACGGTATGGCTGTTCGTCTTAAGCATGCTGGTGGGAATGTGGTTGGCGGGTCGTACGAACAAAACCTGTTAGTAGCAAGCTTATCGCTGATTACATTGGCTTTGACGTTATTCGTTCTGAACTGACCAAGCATAGAGGTTGACTCGCTTTTAGCAAAAAAGCCAGTCAGCCTCTTTCTATATCTACCGTTAGCTATGATCTGCCGTTATCTAAAATCTACTATTTAATAGTCGTTGAAACTGGGCAATGGTCGCTAAGTTTGTAATCAAGCACATCTTGTGTTTCAAAGACCTTCTGTTTAGCAGGAGAGGCATCTAAGGATTTGCTCACTACAATATGATCAATCACAGAACGGAACTGGTGTGTGCGATGGTTATTGCGGTTAGAGCGTACCTTACAATCTGCTCGAGTTTTTCTTGTCGCCAACTGAGCATCGGCATTTTGAGTTAAGTCTTTCCACATCCAATCTCTTGAGTAAGAAAGGTTATGGTTGAAATCGCCTAATATTGCGTAATCCTGACCTTGGCGTTCTCTTTGCTGTATCCATTTATTAAGTTGTTGCGCTTGGTCTTTGAGCCTTGAACAGTCACGGTTAGATTTATACGCGCCGCTGCAACCCGCCTTTAAATGCACAGACAACATGTGAATTGGTTTTGTATCCGTTTTCACAACCATATAACTGACAAATCTAAGCTTGCTGTTAGCGCCCGATTCGAGAGGAAAGTCAGCGTAGTCGGTGAGTATGATTCCTTTACGAACCGCGAAGCCTGTGTATTGGTTTACTTCTTTGAACTGATGGTTGCTGTTTTCTGGTAATGCTCGGTCAGACATCAATATCTTGTATTGATCACCTGCGATGCGCTGAATGGCATTGATGTCATCGACTTCTTGGAAAGCCACCACATCCGAATTTAAGGATTGGAAATACTGTTCGAGCTTATCGAAATCCGCTTGATCACGTTGGTCAGAAAACTTATTCACAGCCTCATTGGTTGATAACCATTCGATATTCCAACTGGATATGGTTAAAGGTTCGCCAAATGCTTGGCTACTGAGCAAGCAGCCTAACATTATCCAGTTTTGAAGTCGTTTCATCCCAAATATCCCTAATTTTGGTGTGCAATATAGTTGAGCCGTTATCCTACAACACTTACCGAAAATTCAACTCTTTTTAGCAGTTTTTTTATTGTTACATTGTTTCTTTTCGACTTGAGATCTCACGTAATAATATTGGATTTATCTTGTTCGGCGTGCCTATTTTATTGATCCAAATCAATACTCAATGTTGGTGGTTCTCGTTAAATACGCCACAATATCTAGTGTTAGTTAAACGATAAATCGCTCTATAGTGTGTTTGTGGATAAGTCTGTGAATACCTCAAGAGTAAGGAGAAGTGGTGAAATCAATCGTAATCAAGCGTGATGGCTCAAGAGCTCCATTCAGTAGAGATCGCATCCAAGCTGCAGTGGAAGCAGCATCAGACAAAACCGATAAGGAAATTGCTATTTATGCTCTGAATGTGGCATTAGCAGTTGAGTTGAAGCTCGAAGACTACGATGAAGTTCATATCTCTGAAATTCAAACCATGGTCGAGAACGAGCTAATGCAGGGACCATACAAGTCTCTTGCTCGTGCCTACATTGAATATCGTCATGACCGTGACATCGCACGTGAAAAGCAAAGCGCTTTAACTCGCGAGATCGAAGGTCTGATCGAAGAAAGCAATGTTGATCTGATCAATGAGAATGCCAACAAAGATGGCAAAGTTATCCCAACTCAGCGTGATTTGCTGGCGGGTATCGTGGCTAAGCATTATGCAAAAACTCACATTTTGCCGCGTGATATCGTACAAGCTCACGAGTGTGGTGACATTCACTATCACGATTTAGACTACGCACCGTTCTTCCCAATGTTTAACTGTATGCTTATCGATCTTAAAGGCATGTTAACGCATGGCTTCAAGATGGGTAACGCGGAAATCGACACACCTAAATCGATCTCTACGGCGACAGCGGTAACTGCACAGATCATCGCGCAAGTGGCAAGCCACATATACGGCGGTACAACGATTAACCGTATCGACGAGGTTCTAGAACCTTACGTAATGGCGAGTTACGAGAAACACCTATCACTAGCGAAAGAGTGGGACATTCACAGCCCAGAAGCTTTTGCTATATCTCGTACAGAGAAAGAGTGTTACGACGCTTTCCAGTCTTTGGAATACGAAGTAAACACGCTACACACGGCTAATGGGCATTATGTAGTAAAGCACTTTATGAAAATTATATGTGTGTGTGCGTACTATCTAGAGCAAGGAGATTTCACCTTAGCCCTTCAAGCCTCTAAAATGTTGGATTTTTCTATAATAGAGAATTCATTTCACCTCGCTGAGTTGGCTGTTTTTTCGAGAGAGTACTCTCGTAAGTTTCAAAAGAAACAAAACTCACAAAAACAAGCCTTTCAAATTGCAGCTCAGAAAATGAAACTATAAGGAGAAATGAATATGATTATGAAGCAACACGAATTAGCAGTTGTGGTTAAACGTGACGGTGCAAAAGCAACCTTTAACGCACAACTCATTAAGAATGCTGTTCAAGCAGCAGCGGAAAGCATCAACAGCCCTAAGCGCGAACTTGGCGATATTGTAGCCGCTAACGTATGCGAGAAGATGAATGGTAAAGTCGAAATAGAGATTTCCAAGATCCAGTCTCTGGTCGAAAAAGAATTAATGCATGTAGATGAAGATGTAGCTCGTGCTTACATTGAGTATCGTCATGACCGTGATATACAACGTGAAAAAGCAAGTGCATTAAGTGCTGAAATTTCTGGTTTGGTAGATCAAAGCAACGCTGACCTACTGAATGAAAATGCAAATAAGGATGGCAAAGTCATTCCCACACAGCGCGATCTTCTTGCAGGTATTATCTCTAAGCACTATGCAAAACACCACATGCTACCGCGTGATATTGTTCAAGCACATGAGATTGGTGAGATCCATTACCATGATCTGGATTACTCTCCATTCTTTCCGATGTTCAACTGCATGATTGTAGATCTAGAGAACATGCTGAAGAACGGTTTCAGAATGGGTAATGCAGAAATCGACACACCTAAGTCAATCCAAACAGCAACAGCCGTTACTGCCCAAATCGTAGCGCAAGTAGCTAGCCATACTTATGGTGGTACTACATTGAACCGTCTAGATGAGGTACTAGCACCTTACGTTACAGTCAGTCATGAGAAGCATCTCGCTACGGCAAAAGAGTGGGATGTACCAAATCCTGAGGCTTATGCACGTAAACTTACAGAAAAGGAAGTTTACGACGCATTCCAATCTCTTGAGTACGAGATCAATACGCTTTTCTCAAGTAATGGGCAGACTCCGTTCTTGAGTGTGAACCTCGGTCTAGGGACAAGTTGGGAATCTAAGCTCATTCAAAAGTCAATTTTCCAGAATAGAATCAAAGGACTAGGTAAAAACAAGAAGACTGCGGTTTTCCCTAAATTGCTATTTACAATCAAAGATGGCATCAACCTTAAAAAAGAAGATCCAAACTACGATATTAAGGAGCTTGCTCTAGAGTGTGCCTCAAAACGTATGTATCCAGACATTCTGAACTACGACAAAGTAGTAGAAGTTACTGGTTCATTCAAAGCACCAATGGGTTGCCGTAGCTTCCTAGGTCGTTATGTAGATGAGAATGGCAATGAAGTTCACGAAGGACGTAATAACCTCGGCGTAGTGAGCCTTAATCTACCTCGGATGGCTATTGAGGCTAATGGCGATGAAGCGAAGTTCTACGAAATCATGGAAGAGCGCACTGAGCTTGTTCGTCGTGCTCTCGAAACACGCATTGACAGACTTCGTGGCGTAAAGGCACGAGTCGCACCAATCCTATATACAGAAGGCGCTCTGGGTGTTCGACTGAACCCAGATGACGAAGTGTTGGACATATTCAAGAATGGTCGTGCTTCAATCTCGATGGGATACATTGGTATTCATGAGACCATCAACGCTCTTTACGCTAAAGATGGTGAGCATATTTTTGATGATGAAACTCTTCGTCAGAAAGGTATCCAGATCGTTAAGTTCCTCAAGAACAAAGTCGATGATTGGAAAGAGCAAAGTGGCTGGGGCTACAGCTTATACAGCACGCCTTCTGAAAATTTGTGTACTCGATTCTGCGCACTAGATACTAAAGAGTTCGGCGTACTAGATAGCGTGACTGACAAAGGTTACTACACGAATAGCTTCCATCTTGATGTGCAGAAGAAAGTTAATCCATACGACAAGATAGACTTCGAGATGCCATACCCTGAACTAGCGAGTGGTGGCTTTATCTGTTACGGCGAGTTCCCTAACATGCAGCGTAATATCGAAGCGCTAGAGAATGTGTGGGACTACAGCTACGACCGAGTGCCATATTACGGCACTAACACGCCAATTGATGAGTGTTATGAGTGTGGTTTTACAGGTGAGTTCGAGTGTACAAGTAAAGGCTTTACGTGTCCGAAGTGTGGCAACCACGATCCTAAAAAAGTATCAGTTACACGCCGTGTTTGTGGTTACTTAGGTTCTCCTGACGCTCGCCCGTTTAATTCAGGTAAGCAAGAAGAAGTTATTAGACGTGTTAAGCACATGTAGTATATTATGAATTACCATAAATATCAGCAAGTTGACGTTGTAAATGGTGAGGGTACACGTTGCACTTTGTTTGTTGCAGGTTGCGAGCATAACTGTCGTGGCTGCTACAACAAATCGACATTGAATCCAAATTCTGGTCATCCATTTACTCAAGAGATGGAAGATCAGATAATCGCAGATCTTAAAGACAAACGTATTAAAAGGCGCGGTTTATCTTTGTCTGGCGGTGATCCTCTTCATCCTGCTAATTTAGAGCAAATTTATCAATTGGTTTTAAGAGTAAAACAAGAATGCCCAGACAAAGATATCTGGATGTGGACTGGTTACATTTTGACTGAATTGAATCTAACGCAGCAGGCAATCGTGGACAATATCGATGTGCTAATAGACGGGAAATTTGAACAAGATAATTATGATCCTGAGTTGCTGTGGCGTGGCTCTAGCAACCAGGTGATTCATCGCTTTAAAGACATTTAACCACTGATAGACAAGGAGCTGCCATGGCAGATTATATTAAGTACTTACCAGTTGACAATGGTGATAGCATTTTAATTAAGTCGGGTTACAAAGCAGTACTCACCGATATTAAATACCGTACTTCGGATGATGATGTATATGATATTTATAATGACATTAAAGATTCATGTTCAGATAACAAATTAAGCCTGTTTGTGTCTACTCACCAAGATCAAGATCATGTTTTGGGTTTTTCCGATGTATTTCATTGCGGTACTCCTGACAATTGGAAAAACGATGGGAAATCCCTGTTAGTCTGTGAGATTGTATGTTCCGAGAGAGCGTTGACAGAAGAGAAAACAGATCAATCAAGAGCTATATTAAATGAAATTCGCCGTCGCAATCGACTTAAAGGCACTAAGGATGCTGATAAGGACGGGAATCGTTTAAATATCGTCAAAGAAGGTGACAGCCTTTCGGTAGGCACTAAACTTAAAGGTAAGGTTTTAGCGCCAAATAGCGAAGAGGTTGAAGGCGAAAGCAGAAATAATAGCAGTGTTGTGGTGCGTTGGATCTATAGTGGCGAAAAGAACAATACAAAGATACTTTTAGGCGGCGACGCTGAATGTGAGGTATGGGAGCGCCTTGATACTGACTATGAAAAAGAAGATCTTGATTGGCATTTGTGCTCGGCACCACATCACTGTAGTTTGACTCCTTTTGCAAAGAAAGATGACAAAACAGATAAAAACAGTGACTACGTAGATAATGACAAGGCGATTAGCGCCCTTAGTCATCCATTAGGCAAAGCATTTGTTGTTTCTTCTTCCAAGAAAATTAAGCGTGATGATGATAATCCACCTCATTACAAAGCTAAGAATAAGTGGATCTCAATATTGAAGACTTCTGAGAGCGATGAATCTAAAGAACGTTTCTTTTGTACAGCAGACCACGAAGGAGAAACAGCACCGATAGTTTTTACATTAAGTGATAAAGGTATAACCCTAGAGAAGAAGACAAAGAGCAGTAATGCGACTAAAGCGTCCGCAGTCAACAAGCCTACAACATACGGATAATTGAAATGCCAACTCTACCTGATTGGATTGGTTACGATGTGAGGGTATTAGAGCAGCATGAAGAAGTGCTGCTTTCTTCTGTTAAGGTATTGGAGCATACGATTGAGGTTTGTTTTGATATCAAATTCCCGCATTATCCTCAAGCTTGCGACAAGCGTATTCATAATCCAGAAAAAATAAAATTAAGTTACTCAAAAACTGACGTGAGAAATGCGCCTGATATTCTAGCGATACGGAACGACTTCCCTAGAGATCTACCTCACTTAAATCCAACTAAGGTGACTTCTCCAGCTTCAATTTGCCTATGGCGAAAAGGTGGAACTGACGCTTTATACATGCAAAAAGGTATCGAAAGTCTTATTGATGTACTTCGAGAATGGTTAGTTGATGCATCTTTGGGGGATCTAAATACTGACGGATGGGAGCCATCCCCTCGAACGAGCTGTGCAAGCCTAGTTGTGAATGCACCTAAGTTGCAAGAGATGGTGTGTAATCATAAAAATGAAGGGATGTTACTTAAACTCAGTACAAAGGTCTTTTTTAGTAGGTTTAGGGAGACGCTATTTGGTGTTTCTGCCTGCAATTCAGATATTAACCTCAAAAACATTAGCAGTTATGTAAATGCAAGAAAAAGTGGTCAATGTGCTACGCAACAGGCAAGTATAGATGGCAAAAAGCTGGAAGCTCTAAGTACGTTTGTTATTGTACCCAATCATGATCGTGTAGATGATGTTAACGACTGTCGAGAAATAGAATCTTTAGCTGATCTTAAAGCGTTTACTTGTGATGATAGGTTTAACAGTTTTTCTGATATTGTAGAGTCTGAGTTCTCTCGCTTCAATGAAGAGCGAGCAGTTATTATTGTTATTGCTAAACGTAGACCTAAGGCGTTGATCTCCGAAATTATGGGACTTTCTCAAAATGAAGATCATAGAAAAATTGAGTTACTTCCATTTCTAATCCACTATCGTAAACGAAAAATTCAGGTAGATTTTCTGTCGTTACGTTCTCGAATGAGACCAAGAGAGTTAGCTCAAATTTCAGGGGTTGAATCTAACGAAAGTTCGGTTGGTTTTATTGGCGCAGGAGCTTTAGGGTCTGCTATCTCAGATCAGTTGGCTAGATCTGGTGTTTTCAAAATTAAGCAATGGGATAGGGATAGTATAGAATTACACAACTCTGCTCGTCATGTTTGTATCGATCCTACTTTTGAAACACCCGTGCTATCCACTAAAGCAAGAATGGTTGCTGATCGGTTAAAACAGTTGAGTGAAGAACATCGAAAGGGGGTTGAAGGGTTCGATAAGCATTTTGAACTTCAAAGTGAAAAACTCATTTGCTCTAAGCTAGATTTACTTGTAGATACGACGGGCACTGACCTCATCGGCTCATGGCAAGAACGTCCTTCATGTGCAGTAACGCGAGTTTATGTTTCCGATAGTGGTCGTATTGGTGTCATCCAATGTCTGCAAAGTAATGGTGAAGGTGCAGATATCCTAGACCTTGATGCATATATGCTCTTGTCTTCGTGTCGGGTTGAAGCATTGCGTCAATGGTTAGTTCGAGATGCCGCCCTAGAATCTAAATTAGTAGGCTTGAGTTGTAGTAGCGAAACTTTGGCCTTACCGTGGTCTTCGGTACTTAATCATGCTTCAACCTTCGTCCCTTTAATTAGAAAGCAAATGTCTCAGTCTACAGCAATGCTGGGAGTCAATGTTTTAGATGATGATGGTCTACCTCGCGGATATGTCCCAGTAGCACTTCAAGGCGAATTGTGTTTTGAGGAGAAAAAGGTTACTGATGCTAATGGAATAGAGTGGTATATTACCATTCACTCTTCTGTTATTGAAAAATGCGATTTAGTGACACATGAGTATTCACCAAATGAAGCAGGCGGCTACCTATGTGGACTTGTGAGCATGGAGTTAAACCGTATCTCAATAGTATTTGCATCGAAAGGCACATTTACGTCAACTCCAATAGGTCTGACTTTGGAACCTATTGATAAAGATAGGGAATGTAACGATTTAATGGACAATTGCAATGAGATGTTGTTGCCACTAGGCACATGGCACTCACATCCTTGTTCAACATCTAAAGAGTCGGGCACGGATTTGCGTACATTGAGAGATGTTACGAAACAAAAACAACCTTTGCCATTTGTGATGCTTATCAAAGGAGCTGATGGTATCAACTTGCAAGTAGGGTACAACAGGAATTTTGACATAAAATGAATGAATTACTCGCTAAGATATCATCTTATAACTTGTTTAATTACTTGTTTCCAGGGGCATTATTTATTGTATTGTTGGAGGAACTTACACAGTTTTCGTTAAGGCAGGAGGATCTAGTTTTAGGTGTATTCTTTTACTATTTCATAGGTTTGGTCATAAGCCGTATTGGCTCAGTATTGGTGGAACCAATACTCAAGAAGCTACGAATTGTTAAGTTTGCAGACTACACAGACTATGTAACCGCTTCAAAAGAGGACGGGCTTATTGTTACTCTTTCAGAGCAAAACAATATGTTTCGAACTTTGTGCTCTGTGATGTTTTGCCTTAGTTGTGCCAAGGTATGGGAGTTATACTCGTTAAACGTCTCGTGGCTCAATGACAATATGGAAGTTATTGTTATTTCTGGGTTAGGGATTTTGATGGTATTGGCCTATAGAAAACAGACTGCTTATATTCGTGCTAGAATTTCCCGTCATACTAATAAAGGATGTTGATAGTTAGCTTTGTATAGCAACATAGGCAAACTAGCTCTTTTATGTTTAGTTTAGATCATATGAATCTACCGTCTTTGATGGGGATTCTAGTTAGTTGAGTCTAACTTTGGCTGAACACCTAATTCAAACTAATCTATGTAAAGGGAACATAGATTAGTTTGATGGAATCAAGGCCCACATTATACTTTAAAAGCTTAATTACGCTTTATGGCAACGATCTCTAGTTTTTTGCGGTAAATACTGATTGAATGGTCAGAGAGAAACTTCTTGTATGGAAGTTTTCCTATTAAAAGGGCTTTTAGCCTGAACAACAAAGAGACTGAGTAAAGTAGCTGAACATCTTCATATTCACCCTTCTTACAGTTTGTCAAGTAACGCATATTACCGCCGTGCATATATCCACAGAACTTTTCTAATAAGAACTCCTTTGCCTTGACTCCAACCCAAGGTATGAAACTAACCCCCGTACTAATAGCACCAATTGCTAGGCCATTGGGTGGTAGCATCGTCACAGAATCCGCAGCGTTGACAACTCGGTAAATCGGTGTCTTTATTGTAGAAATCCACTCTTTGTCCCCAACTCTTGGTGAACCGAATGTATAGCAGGCTGCTATGCCAAAATCGAATTTTAACCGTTTCGCGGCAATTGTTGCTAATGCGCCACCTAAACTATGACCTGTAATGAACAATGGTTTAGCCTCTGTCAGTTTACTCAGAGCAACACTAAGTTCTTCCTCAACCGATTCAAAAGCTTCATGAAAGCCTTCATGTACTTTTCCTGGGCTTTTACATTTGGTTATTGTAGCTTTGGCGTCTGATTTTATATCGTTAAGGCTCGTAGCTTCAGTTCCTCTAAAAGCCAAAACATAGAAGGTAGGGGTTTCTACCAATATTGCTTGGGTTCCTAGTTCAGTACTGAAGGTTTTTATTAGCTGAGTCTCATTAAGAGTATTTAACTCATTGACTAGTTTATTCTTTTCTTCGTCATGATCCCAGAGTAAACCTTCTATAGTAGATAATGCTTTAGACACATTTATGCTAGTAGATCCATCTGCGAGCCGTTTCAATGCTTCACTTAATCCTATCTTCTGCAACCTGCTTGGTAGTGCTGGATTAAAACGTATATACGCTAGCTCTGAAAAAGTAGCCATTAACCAAGCTGTTCTATCGCTGTATGCTTGGCGATAACTTGGTTGTGTTAAGCCTAATAACGTGGATTTTCGATCTAGTTCAACATTAACACTCTCTAATATAGACATATTCAACAATCTCTTTTGCAATCAAGTTCCTATGTGGGTAACATTTAATCAGTCATTAAAGAGACTTTCAATTAATCAATTGAATTAATCACTCAATATATGGAAATGATTAGATGCGCACACTTTTATTAGTTCTGCTCGGAGTACTTGGTGGATGTTCCCAAGTTCCAACTCAGTCTGTCGAGCTTTCTGCGACAGTTGGGCGTGACATAGAAAAAATGCATAAATCTCACGTTCAAACCATTAGTATTTTGTACTCACGAATGAGATATGATGTGAATGAGTTTATAGATAATGTCTATACACCCTATGCCATCCGAGAATCGATAAAAAAAGATCGTACTAGGCTACAAAATGGCCATACCTCGTTTATACGGATGATCTCTAATGGGCTATCCACTGATGCAAGTTCAGAACAACAAGAACAGGCTATAGATGCTATGGAAATTCTTGTAATAAATGTGACTAAGTCAGTAGATAGGCAGCGCAAGCAATTGCTCGATAATTTAAATGCACAAGAGAGAGAACTCTTGGCTTCTACTAATCGCTCTTACTTAGCTATTCATCAAGCTAACTCAATTGTTACGGGGCATTTGGCTTCAATAGCTCAAGTCCATGACGCTCAAAATGAGTTGTTGAGTGAGATTGGTATTGAATCTGATGTTGGTGGGTATATTGCGACAAAGTTATCTAAAGCCTCTAATGAGATAGCTGAACTTTCGAAAAAAAGTGAGACAGAATTGAATGGAATAGGTGGTGTTGAAGGTGCGCGAGCAAAGCTTCAAGACTCAATCGATAAACTGAACTTCAAACAATAAAGGATTAAGTATGAGCAGCCTAGAAGATCTAGATAAATTACTCAGCGACGATTTTGAAACTATAGAAGCTACCTTCAATGGTAGGTATGGGGCGGAGTTAACTAAGCTATCTGGATTGTCAATCACAGAACTTAAAAATATACATACAGCAGTCAATATTGTGGAGTACGAAAAATTAAAAGCTGTCGTGCTCAGGGCATCCCAACAAAACCTTAGTCAGGCTGAATTGAAAGCACGTATACATGCTTTGGGCAAAGTTGCGGTCGAGATTGCAAAAATAGCGGATATTGCAGTCTAAATATAAAAACACCGTAACGGTGCGCCTTTGAAGTCGCTCAGGTTCAAAGAGAAGATGGATGAGCTAGGCATTATCTCATAGTATAGCAGCCCCAAAGTCGGTGATGATAACCCGTATGTCGAGTCGTTGTCCCGCACGCAAAGTACATTGCGTGCGGGCCGAAAATGGGTTGAAGCCTCCTTCGCTAGTACAGCAAACATAAATTATGTCACGTCTTCACAGAGTCAACGTGCGGAGGCATGGCTCGCTGCAAAACAGCGAAATCCTGAACGATAGGCAAGTGCTCTAAGAAACTATGAAGCTGTTGGTGAGGTTCACTAAAACCCAGAAAGAAAACCTGCTTAATAAGCAAGCAAATAATGACAACTACCTTGAAAAGCGCCGTTAGCTTAAAAGCGCAGGAGTAATGGGTACTTATTCATCAAGCATCTAGAAAATGGCACTCTGGCTCAAGGTCAAACCCAGTGCAAATTTTTTTATAGGCTGGCTTATCGTTAATGGCTCTTTTAAGGGTATCCGTATCTCCGATAAAAATAGTAGCCGTT
Organism: Vibrio sp. 1F253; assembly: GCF_041439295.1. Lineage (NCBI taxonomy): Bacteria > Pseudomonadati > Pseudomonadota > Gammaproteobacteria > Vibrionales > Vibrionaceae > Vibrio > Vibrio sp. 1F253. The sequence continues at coordinate 60,778 of NZ_JBGONU010000011.1, forward strand.
TTTGAACGTGTTAATGCCGTATAAATCATGCTGTTCTCCACAAATGATGTGGAGGTAGAACTAGGTAGTAGAACGATAGTATATGCAAACTCAGAGCCTTGGGCTTTATGAATTGTGATACCGTAACAATGTACTAACCCAGTATCAAAACATGCACCTTCATCGATATAGACTGTCTTTTCAGCAAACTGGCAGACTAACTTCTTTTGTATGTTTTCACCTGCATCTTCTTGTAAGTAGACAATATCAGCGACAGTTGCCATATCACCGTTGTATAGGTCAAGAGATGCGAAGTTCTGAGTGGCAATAACGCGATCACCTTTGGCAAACCCCCACAGGGTATCAGAACTACTACTGTATCGCTCGTTTGCTATAAAATGGCTGTTGATGGACACTGTCGATAATGGGTTATCAGCATTAGAGTAAGGCGTGATAACTTGCGATTTATCTAAGCCTAGTTGCTTAGATAATGAATAAGCGTTTTGGATAATTTGTGAGTCACTAATTTGCGAATAGTACACGCCAGCCTGACCAGAAAAAGAACTCAGGTCTCTTAGCTCGGATAAAGGATTGTTTGAAAACTCATGTGTTCTGTTGCTCCACTCTGATTTCATTGAGTGACCCACAGTTCGCACCAATGTTGCAACTTCTTTGATTGGGTTGCCAGCTCCTTGCCTGTGAACTCGTTTAAGCTCGCAGTAAGGCACTGTATCGGCATTTAATGCACCAAGACTGACAACATGCTGCCAAACTACTCCAAACCCGACAGGGGCTATTTGAGCAATGTCTCCAACCATTGAAATGCTATATCTAGAAGCGTGCTTATCGAGAAGTGACAAAAACTCTACCACAAGGGATAAATCAAGCATTGACGACTCATCAAAAACAATTAGTGGATTATCGTTAAGCTGTATTGCCCCTTTGATGTCAGGGCTATTTAAGGTTAGTTCGATCTGTCGAATTAACCCTCTAACCGTATAGCTACAGACCTCATATTCGCTCTCGCCGAAAAGGTTTGTGTTTTGTTTTCGGATAACGCACATTCGTTCTAATTCATCATTAACTCTTTTCTTAGCTATGCCTGCTACTGCCACAAAATATGCAGGTCGGTCTAAACGGTTACATACGTACTTAACACATGCCATAGCTGTGCTTTTACCTGTACCGCCTTCACCCTGCGCGATTGACAGGTCATTGGTCAGGGTATTGAAAGCGAGTTTTTTTTGCTCTTCGGTGAGGTAAAACCCATTCACCCTTGATGAGTATTCGTCAAATTCATTAATGAGAGAAAATATGCGTCCACTAGGTAATTTACCTTCCCTAGAGGTGGCGATTTTTGATGCCATTGATCTTTCGACTATACTCTCCAGATTTGCTAGCCCAACGCCCTGATAGTCGCCTCTATTCGTTCTGCATATGGCTGTTAGTGAAAGACCCGTATCAATCGCAATATCAATCAAGCTCTCACCAATCAACGATGAAAGGGCCACCCTAAACTTCTCCTTAGTGATAGCTGTATGGTTTTGCTTCAGTGCGCGATACACCACGCAGTCAATAGCACCAATCAACCGAACAGGGGAGTCGTCAGGAATATTAATTTTGCTCGTCTTTCTTAGTCGTTCAGCAACGCCCCATGCATTATTAAAGCGGGTTCCCATGCGTATAGGAGCATAAGGGTTACTTGTTAACAAGCTCTTTGTTGAGCGACCTAACAGCCTGAATAGCCGATGTGCTGTTCGTTTGTCATAACCAGCCTGGTCGATGAATTCAATAGACTCAAACTCAGCATGTACATTTTGGTATGCTGTTAAAAACGCCATGCCACGTTCAATGCTGTTGAATGCATCAACGAGAGCAGCGAGATTTCCATTTTTTAACTCATTCAGAAATTGCCTTGCAGAGCCTACTCTTTTAATCGCCTTCATAATGCGAGACTTGCCACATCCGATACCTCGGAACTCTGGATGTCCGAGGAATAGCTTTTTAGTTAGAGTTGGCAGTTCATATTGTTTTAATGCTCGCTCGAAGAGCGCAAGCTCCCCCTCTACATCGAATGAGACAAGTAATAATTTACCTGAGGTTGCATGATGTTGTGGGCGATAATTAATCAATTCCTTTTGATTGGTACATGAAAATAGCCACACTTCCGCTTCGCTCGGAGCCTTATACGCGAAAGCCTTTTTGATATGAACTGACAATCGCTTGCTAGTATTGATACAGTTACCATAAACAATGTATGCGTTTAGCAGAGGATGTACACTGGTAACTAATAATCTAAGTTCGGTCAAATGTTCGCCCCCCACTGAGGATAGAGTTTCTAACCTGCTCCGCATGACACCTAATATGGTCATCAACAGATTGTTTTGAGGCAGCCAACTTCAGTTCCAACTCATGTATCCGTGCATTCCGTTCATCAACTTCTATTTTCAGCTTCTGTTCCAGTGTTTGAATTTGAGCGTTAAGCGTTACGATTAATTGACCTTGTTCGTTAATATCGCACTGCTGACTGGCAACTAGGTCATCTCGTTTTTTCTCAGTTATGGATCTTGGCTGAGAGTCCTCAATACCGATATTTTTCACATCTCTGGGAAGCGCATTCCTAATTACAGAGTTTTTGTACAGAGTTGCACGATCCTTGAACGCACACCATCTAGCTAATTTACTGGCATTGATTCCTAGCTCGTTCGTGCCACGCTCGTCTCGTGGAAATCTGATTCCCTTCTCCTGCATCTGGCTAATAACTAGTTTATAGCATTCGACGTATAGAGCAGATTTAGCAGTACCTTTCAGTTGTTCTTGTTCAGGGGTTAATTTAATAGGTTCTATCTCCATAACAATTTAACCCCTGTGTGAGGTGGGTGTGGTTCGTGCCTGCCATGCTAGATATGGCTGTGTCTGCTCTGAATTGACTAGGGTTTCACCAAAATATTCAATTCGCCCATCTGGCATCAGGTCTAGCCCTACATCCTCGTGATCAAGAATTCGAGCTAACGCTCTACATAGTTTCTCGACATTAATGTCAGCTTGTCTGATCTCAGTTGCATCTTGTAGCGTCAGTTGTGAGTTCGATGCATCAGAAATAGCAAGTTCTGCCTGCCTTAGTTCAATTTTCAGCTTTTTTATCTCGTTATTTAGAAGCCCAATCTTTGACCTATAGATAGCCTCTTGATGTACCCAGTTTTTAGGCTGAGGTTCTGCTAGGGAGCCAAGGCTATTCGTGCTAGGCGCGACTTTTATCAAGGCGGTCTCAAGGTATCCTCGGTAGTATCCACCCTTATCCTCACTTTTTAGAAGAGTGGAATAACCAATCCCTGTATCCCGCTCCAATTTTTTTGCAAGCTGATCCATATTAGAAATACCAGCCTTGAGACCAGGCGTTGCGATGTATGTATCTAGAGTTTTAGTAACCAACTCGATTCGCCCTTTCAGGGATTGTGTCCTTTTGTTAACCATTAGATAACGCCTTTGTTACATTGTTTTGTAGGGGACTTCTCATTAGAGGTTGAGTGTTTGATAAATCACTCTCGATAACATCCAGAATCTGAGATTTGGTAATAATATTCGCGTCTAGCATACTCATGATTGGGGACATAATATGTCGAGGGTCTAAGGAATCATTTACGAAACAGGCTTCAACCTTTTTCATGATCTCATCACTAGCGTTCTTAGAATCGTTTAGGATTTTCTTCTCAATCCTGGCTACAGTTTTTTGGATTTCAGGGCTATTCAGTGAAGGCACGTCACTCATACTGGTCATATGGTTGAGTAACAACTCAGCTAAAGACATTTTCAATGTTTCGCATGATATTGATTCTTTGAGCAGGCGAGGGGCAGGTACAACAAACTTATTAGTATTCTTTTTGCCTAGCAGACTGATCCGTGTTTGCTCAACAATCCTCAGAGCTGCCTGCCAACCGAGTAGCTCTGACTTTAAAACAGATTCGTTGCGTTTTAGCTGAGCCACTTCGACTTTATGTACAGTTTCGTCAGCAACTTTGTTTCGGTTTAAGTTAATCAGTGATGTCACATTAGTCTTCAAATCTAACTCAAGTCGTTGCACCATCCTTGAAATAGAAATCAGGTTATCTACATGGCAGATCTTTATTCGACAAACGCCGCATCGTTGATAACCACCATTTTCAGCTATGATTTCTGAGGGGCATTCCATATTGTGAACACAGATATGGGTTGATGAAAATGCGATCATGGATAAAGGAGTGGAGGCAACCAGATCCATACCAGTATCTTTAATGATTTCATCACCATCATCGTCAACAGTAACAATTGGAATCGATGTGAAACCGTACAGGCTCATCGTCTCTCTGGGGTTCTGCTTGAACGATTCCCGAACCTGCTCCTGTGAAACATCACTAGTGCACATAGGCATTATCTCATCCTTGTTTTTGTTACCGCGCACTACCATTAGGTTGGCTCTACGATACTCCCCGACCTTACGTGCTCGATCCTCTTCAGTCTCCCTGTTGTAATAGGCGGTTGTACTGATTTGCATGTGACCGATGTTTTTACTGACAGTCTCTATAGGTATATAACCAACCCTGTGGCTAACGTAGGTCGTTCGAGATGAGTGAGGAGTTAGTATCGCCAACAATTTCACACGATGCCCATCAGCATCAAATCCAAGAGTTCGATTTTTACCTGAAACCTTAGCTCGCGTGACGAATTCACTATCAGCAGTGATGGTTCTCTCTACTGTTTGTGCTGTCATAGAGTCTTTAGCGGATAGAGGCACCATTTTAACAAACTCACAACTTTCCATCATATCAGTGAAGGAGCTATTGATAATACCTTGAGAAATCGTAAGGAATATTTTCCAAATGTCGCTCCATACCAGTTCTGAAAATGCCTCTCCTGGTGCGTTGCGAAAAAGGACGTCTATCTCTTTCTCGTCATCATAAGGTACTAGGTGGTCAACATCTGTTCTCAAATTTTGAAATTCTCTTTCTGCTCTTAGCATTGCTATAACATCAATATGAGAACTGGCTTTCCATGGTTTGCGACGACTTTTATCAGTGCTTACCAATAGCTGAACAATACCGTCCTCATTTGCATCATCTACATATTTGTCGAAATGACGTTTGTCTAGGTAGCGGATATGTTTGTGTCGTATTCCTTGTTCAAGAGCTACAATAATACCCCTGATTGGCCCAAGTAATGGAGTGACTAACTGCGCCTTATCCGTATCTATGGTTCCATACTTAGTCATCGAAAATGGGTTCTCAATGATTTTCGAGGTTGCGTCCAGCCGCTTGTAGGAGTATTTCAGTTGATCATCGACGTACCAAACGATTGGGGAAAATCCTGCACAATCATGAGAGTAAACAGCTCTTCTTAGCGCTTTATTATTGTTCTCTCCAACACGAAGAGAGTCATGATAGTGCTCCAATGGCACTGCCCAGTGGAAAATATTGGCTAAAGGCTTACTCTCAGCAATATCACCGCTTAAAGGGGAGTTGTGTAATTGATATCTCAATATTCCAACAGGCGCAGTAATTTTAGCCCCAATTTCAATCAGCCTAAATGGGTTGTCAGTATGGTAGGAATTTACGGATCTGAAACCTAGCAGTTCAGGGGTATAACCTTCGAGAATTCGCTCTTGCAGGTATGAGCCAAATTTTTCTAGGGCGTAGCCTACTTGCAGAGATACTGCGTATTCATCCCGTGTAAATACATTCTTCACTGACTCGCTCAGAGAACCGAGTTTGATACCACGTTGCGACTTATGCCATGCATTAGTGAACTCCTTAGGTTGTAAGAGCTTACCAATGGAGCTTACGTGTTCGTTGTCAAAACGAAAATTGGTTTCAACAGAGTTTATGGCTGCTTTAACCCATGTAGCAACTGAAACCGACTTGCGCAGTAAAAACTCCCCTAATGTGCGAGGCCATTGGTCTGTGTCGATGTCCTGATTGGAAAACGAGCGAATTACGAACGTCTCCCTATCTAATTCTCTTAGTGTCGTAGGTGTGGATATAGCTTCGTTTTTAGCCTGTTCTGGATACATCGCGCACCAGCAGGATATGTACCCAAGGTACTGGTAGATTACATTCCAACCCCACTTAGGGTTACTAGAAGAGCTTGCAGTCATTGAGCTGAGGTGCTTGTCCTTGTACACATCCCAATTAGTGTGGTCAGGCTCATGAATCAAACCACGATTATAAAACTCCTGAGTTGATTGGTAGTCATTGTCAGCGAAGAACTCAAAAAGTGCTTCTTCATCCTGTTCGTACATAACCTCTTCAAGGTTGAATTGTGTAGCGGTGTTGAGTTGGAGCAGTTCAGATCTATAGGCATTAGTAATGGCGTGAGTATGACCAGATAGACTCTCCCGTTTATGACAGCCCAATCTTGAGGCGGCTGTTCTGAACTCATTAAACGCCGCTTTTGCACCTTTGAATGGCATTGTGTTGTTCGACAATTCCTTTAGTGTGTGTGCGTCACACGGCTTTTGGGAATCATACGTATCGTACAGACAGAATAGACGTGTTAGGTCGTCGTAGGAACTTACAGTTACGTCTTCTTGTGTGTGTAGTGTGCTACAGTAGAGGATGCCTGCTAATTTGTCATAGCACTTTCCATCCTCTCGTTCCAACAATGTTACTTCCAACGAAGGAGCATTACCTATGTCATTAATCAGTTCCGTAAACTCAAGTTGCAGATTTTCACAGTATTCGTCAGACGCGCCAAACATAGGGGGGCGAGAAAGATGGTTAAAAGATTTGAACTTACTAAACTCGCCAAACTTTTCGGAACTTAATTCCAAGTTGACAGTAATTGGAAGGACTACCAAGCCCTCTCTCCAAAGCTTAATAAGAATCAATCTGGAATATAGGATGACGGTTTGGTAGACACCTTTACTGATTTGTACCGACTCAATTCCTATTGATAGGAATAATTTTTCTATTTGATTAACGAACTCTACTGCTCCGTGATAACCCTTATAGTCAGGTTTTCGTGCATGGGCCTTTCTGGTAGTGAAATTGGCAGCGCTGGCTGTATGAGATGCAATATTCAGTAGAGTTTCTGTATCAGAGATGTTTGCTGCTATCTCACATATCACACAACGCACATCAGCCTTACCTATGCTGAGATTGGAGCTGCGATTCAGGATATCCATCTCTGGAACACAAAAATTTTTTTCAACACCTACATTGGAAAAAAACGTTGAGATCTGTCCCCCTAGTTGGAGGGCTATTTCAGTACAGCGTCTATCTGCTTTTTCTTTACCTGACGGGTAGTAGGCGGAACTAGTAGTGTTGAATATCATTATTAGTGTGCCTCCAATTTCATTAGCATCTCATTGACTTTTTTTGCTTTTTCGAGCAATGCATGATGTTCCGTTAACAACTTAGCCTTTTGATCGTCGAGGTTAAGGCGTGTGATATCACGAGATAATTTGTGTTGGCGACCCAGTTTCTCAGAGTCATCGCGTTTGTATTTTACGGTACTGGTGTAGTTGACATGACCTATCAGGTTACTGACATCTGGTATCTCATAACCAAATTCTAACTCTCCATCCTCGGTTAGACGTGGGCACTCTTTATGTAGATAGAAGACCAGAGCATGACGAGCGAAATGCGGCCCGTGAAGTGAGTTCTTTGAAATTCCAATTGCCATTAAGCCTTTTTTAAAACGCTTGACGATATTGGAGTGGCTACGTTTTTTGTCGGCACGTTGAGTCAGAAGATACGGCCGTCCCTTGTTTATGTTTTTTTCATAGGTGAACAAAAAATCGTGACTATAATCAGTGACCATATTCACTAGCAGCTTATCTAGTGATTTCCAAAATATCTCTTCAGCTACACCAAACAGGTGTACCTCATTGTTCAAAGTATTACGGCCTTTCCATGCTGAACATAGCATTTGTTCCTCTGTGGTTAGACCTCGCTTAGAAATATTTTTGGTCAAGAATATTCTTCGTTGCGTGAAATCGATGTGTTTGAGCTGGAGTATTAATGCCTCACTGATACGCAAGCCCCCTGCGAAAGCTAATGCGAATAGGGTGCGATCACGATCTGAAAGCGACTCCTGATTGAGAAATGACTCTATTTGCTCCTGTGTGATTGCGATCTTATCTCTGACAGGGGAGTCTTCAGAGGGCAGGCGCGAAAATACCTGACTTGTTTCACCATGCATATTTTGTAAACCTAGAATTCCTCCCAGTGCTGTGTATTTCTGCCAAAATAGCTTTTGTGCCTGTGATATCTCGGTAGAGTTCCAAACCTGTTTGAATATTGGTTGGTACTCAGACTCTGACGGTGAGATTCCCATGGATCGAATGAGTCTGTCATGTACCGCTCTGCCATACCGCTCAGAGATATTGATATAGTGCTCGATCGCATTTAAATGCACATTAACTGAATCATTCCCAAGCTTGGGGCGATATCCGTCCATCAGTGCTCTTATCGTCTGAAGCTCATGAGAGGCGTTAATTGGAACTGTTTTTTGAATGTATGCGGGATAGCTCGTGACCATCCTATGTGCATGATGCAGATTCAAGGGGGTGTCTGTTCCCATCACTCCTGCTTCATGTAAATAGTCGATAAATTTAATCACAGGATTTCGATACGTAGCTAGTGTGTTTGCACTCAGGTTTTGCTTTTTAGTGGTGGTCTCTGCTAGGCGATCCATTTCCTCCTCATATGCACGAAACTCATCGACCTCGGAACCGTTACTAACCCTATATAGGTGATGAGTAGTGGTCTCGATTAAACAAGAGTCTACAAAAGACTTTTGATGTTTAGTTTCGTATGTAAGATTCTTTAATTTCATGAGAGTTTGTATAACCCTTAAACTTGTATGTATATAACGTTAACTCACTGTAATTTAAAGATCAACTAAATGATTTTTTTATTAAATTCGTGAGAGCTACTTACTATAATACATAACGGACAAACACCATTCGTCACGTTTGGTTTCGGTCTTGGTGAAAGCTGGGGTTCAAAACTTATCCAGCAATCTATCTTGAAAAACCGCATCGCAGGTTTGGGTAAGAACCGCAAAACAGCGGTATTCCCTAAACTGGTATTTGCAATCAAAGATGGCTTGAACCACCAGAAGCAAGATCCAAACTACGACATCAAGCAATTAGCGCTTGAGTGTGCATCTAAGCGTATGTACCCAGACATTCTTAACTACGACAAAGTGGTAGAAGTGACAGGGTCATTTAAAACGCCTATGGGCTGCCGTAGCTTCTTGAATACTTACGAAGAAAACGGTGAGTTGATTCATGAAGGCCGTAACAACTTAGGTGTTGTTAGCTTGAACTTGCCACGTATTGCGATTAACGCAAAACAAGATATGGCTAAGTTCTACGAACTGCTTGATGAAAAATTGAAGCTAGCTCGTCGCGCTCTAGAAACTCGTATTTCGCGTTTAGAAAACGTGAAAGCGCGTGTTGCTCCAATCCTATACATGGAAGGTGCCTGTGGCGTTCGTTTGAAAGCAGACGATTCTATTGCCGATATCTTCAAGAATGGCCGTGCGTCTGTTTCTCTTGGTTACATTGGCATCCATGAAGCAATGACAGCACTTTACGGCACAGACGTTCACCTGTATGACGACGGCGAAATGCGTGCTAAAGCGCTTGAGCTGGTGGAGTACATGAAGCGAGAAGTGGAATCTTGGACAAAAGAGACAGGTTACGCGTTCAGCTTATACGGTACACCAAGTGAAAACCTATGCAGCCGTTTCTGTAGCATAGATACCAAAGAGTTTGGTGTAATTGATGGTGTAACTGACCGTGGCTACTACACAAACAGCTTCCACTTAGACGTACAGAAGAAAGTGAACCCATACGACAAGATCGATTTCGAGATGCCTTATCCAGAAATCTCTAGCGGTGGTTTCATCTGTTACGGCGAATTCCCGAACATGCAGAAGAACATCGAAGCGCTAGAAAACGTATGGGACTACAGTTACACACGTGTTCCTTACTACGGCACCAACACGCCAATTGATGAGTGCTACGAATGTGGCTACAACGGTGAGTTCGACTGTACAAGTAAAGGCTTTACGTGTCCTAAGTGTGGTAACCATGACTCAACCAAAGTGTCGGTAACGCGCCGCGTTTGTGGTTACCTTGGTAGCCCAGATGCACGACCATTTAACTTCGGTAAGCAAGAAGAAGTTAAACGTCGCGTGAAGCACCTTTAGTAAGCTCTAAGATCATTAGCTAGCTTACTAAAAAGAGCTAGGTTTCAAGAAACAAGATTGGTATCGGCGCTATGTCGATACCAATTCTTTTATTTCAGCTCTTACAGCATTTCGCTTCAAACTATTAAGCAATAACGAGTTTTCAATACTGCCTTATGAACTACCATCAATATCACCCAATCGACGTTGTAAACGGCCCAGGAACACGCTGCACTTTGTTTGTGTCGGGCTGTGTGCACCAGTGTCGCGGGTGTTATAACCAATCGACGCAAAGTTTGGACTCAGGGCACTTGTTCACTCAAGAACTGCAAGACCACATTATCGCTGATCTGAACGATCCGCGAATCAAGCGTCGTGGCTTGTCGCTTTCTGGTGGTGATCCTCTGCATCCTGCAAACGTATCTGAAGTGCTTCAGCTTGTTCAGCGTGTAAAAGCAGAGTGTGAAGGTAAAGACATCTGGGTGTGGACGGGTTACGAGCTCGACGAACTCGATGAAAATCAGAAGCAAGTGCTTGAATACGTCGATACTTTGATTGATGGTCGCTTTGAACAAGATAAAGCGGATCCAATGTTGGATTGGCGTGGTAGCTCAAACCAAATCATTCATCGATTTACTGACATATAACAGTTGTCGTGGCTTAGCACACTCGTAAAACGAAAAAGGGCGTCATGGTTAGCGCAATGCAACCAATCGGCCCTTGGGTGTGAGTTCTTTTCGTTTATTCGCTTAAACTACCATTCAAGCAACGACCTGATCTGGCTCTTCTATTAAGTTGTTGATCCATTTCTTAGAGTGAATCCGCTGGCTAGTTAAAGCTATCTTCGCTAGCTCTTCCAGCAGCACAATCATCAAAACCCATTCTAGAGACCAACCCAGTACCAAAGCGGTGAAATAGGCGAGGGGAATACCAATGGCCCACTGGCCGAATATGTCGATGAAGATGCTGTAGTTGATGTCTCCACCACTTTTCAGCACACCGCCAATGCCAACCATATTGAAGACTCTCAGTATCATGCCGAGTGCCATGACTAAGGTAACGTTAACGGCCGTATCTTTGAGCTCTAAGTGAGTAAGACCGATCATGTATACGATCGCGGGTTTGGCGATAAAGCACATTAACGCCAGTAAAGCAGCAAGCCCACAACTCACTAACACATAGCCCCAAGCTGTATTCTCGACACGTTGATAGTTCTTCGCACCGATCTCGTTACCTAGAATGATGGAAGCCGCAACCGCAAAACCCAAAAAAGCAGAGATCAAAATGCTTTCGACAGGCGATAGCAAGGAAATGATCGCAAGTTCTCCAACCCCCATTTGGCCAACAATAACGTTGTAAATAAGAATCCCGCCCGCCCACGCCGTGTCGTGAACCAACATAGGTATAGCCACCGTAAAGTACTTCTTTCTATGCTTCGGTAATAACGCATCTCGCCAATTGCTTAACGTCGGGAATAGGTGCGGGTAATGTTTTCTTGCCATAACAAGCAATGCAACCGTTTGAAAGAACCTAGACACCGTAGTACCAATTGCCGCACCAACCACACCCAGTTCTGGAAACCCAAACAAGCCGAAGATCAATAGGGCATTGAGAATTGCATTGACGATGATTGCCCAGATACTGATTTTGGTGGGGAGCTTGGCTTCGCCCACAGAACGAAGTGCACTCTCTAGCGGCACAACTACAGCGGTACCAATAAGGCTGGCTCCTGTTATCCAAAGGTAATCCGTTGCCAAGCGGACGTAATCAGGGTCTGAGGCCACCACAGACACGACTGATTCAGGAGCCAATGTATAGATGAACACAAAGGGCATGATGGCAAAAATCGAAAGTGCCCATGATTGCGCTAGTGTACGTCGAATTCCGTTGAAATCACCGGCACCAAAATATTGCGAAGCTAGCACGCTCACGGCTCCACTAATCCCCGATACCATGATCAAGTTGAAGAAGAAGATACGGTTGCCAACACCAACCGCGGCGGTTGCAGAATCACCAAGCTGATTGACCATAAAAATATCGACCACGCCAAGCAGTGAAAACAACATGGTTTGCAACGAGACTGGTAAACCTATGTGTAATAGTTTTTGCCAAAATTCTTTGTCTAAATGACGATATGTCGAGAGCATCGCATTTCCCCGGTAGTGATTATGCGAGAAGTTTATCGGCATTTGTTTTCGCTGTATTCTTCAGACTCATCACAAACTTTTGCCAAACTATCCACTTTGATAAGTTGGCCAATTGAATGAGTTAGCAGTGATATGAGTGATAAACAAGAAAGGTATGAGATCTCTGAAAAGACGCACCAAGAGTTTGTCGATCAAAGCCATGTTTTGGCATTTGAAGAGCTCGGTATCGTTCAATGTGGGACGGCGTCGTGTCGAGACTTCTTTTCGGTGTATCGTAAGAACCAACAGAAACACATGCTGTTGTATACCGTGAGAGGAAAAGGTTGGTTAGAAAGTGGGGCGTGTCGTTACATTTTAGAACCGGGTTCGTGCATTACTGTTCCAGCAGGAATAGAGAATGGTTTTGGTATTGAAGAGGAAACATGGCAGATCGCATGGATCTTTCTCTCGCCCGACAAGCTATGGGAAAATGTCGTCAATGATGAGGTGAGTTATACGCTGTCTCCGGCGGCAGAAGTCGTCTCGTCGTGCATTCATACTCTGTTGAGAAGTATTGCCTTACCCATAGATTTAGGTGGAGCGATTGCCACTCACAGCGTTGCCCAAATAGAGTTCATGATTAATGCGCCGGTTCCGCAGCAGCAATCACGAAATTTGATTCGCTTAAGGCGCGTATTCGACAACGTACAAAAACAGTTGCACAAAGAGTGGAATGTTCATGAACTCGCGAGCTTATTCCCGTGCTCAGAGCCACACTTCCATCGTTTGTGTCAGCGCTATTACTCACACAGCCCAATGACTCATATTATGCGTATGAGAATGGAATACGCTGCGCGGCTACTTAGATCGAGTGATTGGTCGATTCAACACATTGGTGAGATAGTAGGATATCCAAATGCCGCTAACTTTAGCACTCGGTTTAAAGCGTGGTCAGGAATGACACCAAGACAATTCAAACAAAGTGCACAATAGCGATCTTAATAGGGAGTATAGAAACATAAGACACATAGAAGCATAAGATACCTAGAAATACAGCGCTTTGAATTGTGCAATAGGTTATTAGGTGTTTGAAATTTGCACTGTTTATCCGTTTGAAATGACCAATCTCTAATTACTTCTGATTACTTATGGTAACTAAGCGCTTCTATTAAAAAATGTTTCTGATTTGTCTACGATAATGTTAACGTGAAACTCATACTTGAATTTCAAAGGGTTGTGACTTTCATGTTTTCACATCTACCAAAACCAACTTTAGATCCAATTCTATCTCTGTCTGTCGCTTACCGCGGCGATACTCGTACTGATAAAGTCGACTTAGGCATTGGCGTTTACAAAAACGACCAAGGTGAAACACCGATCATGAAAGCCGTCTCTAAGGCTCAAGATATCGTTGTTGAAACACAGAAAACCAAAGCTTATGTTGGCCTAGCAGGCTGTGAAGAGTTTAACCAAAGCATGGTTGATCTGTTGCTTAAAGGGACTTCTGCAATAGGTCGCGTTGCTGCGATTCAAACACCAGGTGCAAGTGGTGCACTTCGCATGTTGGGTGACTTGATGAAAGTCTCTCAACCAGACACAACGGTTTGGATTTCAAACCCAAGCTACGTTAACCACAAACCGGTGATGGAAGCTGCGGGCTTAAAAGTTAGATACTACAATTACTTCAGTCCGGAAACGAAGCAAGTTGATACGGCTAAAATGTTGGACGACCTTTCAAAAGCGGGTCCATCAGACGTGGTACTTCTTCACGGTTGCTGTCATAACCCAACGGGTGCTGACATTGATTTTGAAGCGTGGCAGGAAATTACTAAGTTATCGCAAAAGAATGGTTTCTTACCGTTTGTTGATATTGCCTACCAAGGGTTTGGTGATGGCCTAGAAGAAGACGCAAAAGGTCTTCAACATATGGCGAACAACGTAGAAGAGATGTTGATTACGACGTCATGTTCGAAAAACTTCGGTTTGTACCGTGAAAGAACGGGTGCCGCGATTGTTATCGGTAAGAACAGCGAACACGTAGGCAATGCTAAAGGTAAGCTACTGACACTGGCTCGTTCAACTTACACAATGCCGCCAGATCATGGTGCCGCGTTGGTTAAAACAATTCTTCAGAATCAAGAACTAACGACGATTTGGAAACAAGAGTTGAGTGAAATGCAGCAACGTTTGTTAAATCTGCGCCAAAGTTTATGTAATGAATTGCGAAATACTTACAACACGTCACAATTTGACTTCATCGAAAGCCATAAAGGCATGTTTAGTGTACTAGGCTTTAAAGAAACTCAAATGAATCAACTACGTGAAGAATATGGAGTCTATGGTGTTGGTGACGGACGCATCAATATCGCAGGCCTTTCTGAATCCCATATTCCTTATGTGGCTAAAGCGATAGCCAACGTTTCAAAATAGAAGGTGACTGAATGTATAATTGGAAAGCGATTGTAGTCTTAATGCTAAGTGGTGGCCTGTTTGCTTGTTCGACGACGACTCAAGTTCCTGTCGAGCCAGAGCAAAAGCCTCAAGTAGAACAACCTGTTGTCGATGACTCTTCTAAGACTGACACAACGGAAGGCGAGAAAGTAACGGAACCTACAGAGAAGCCTCAAGAAGTAAAACCAACGGAACCAGAAGCGAAACCAAAGCCTGAACAAAAACCGACTGCAAAACCAACCAAGACAAGCGATGGCAAACTGATTCTTGGCGAAGAGGAGTGGGTGTTTGTTCCTGGTCTTAAAGAAGCGTTTAAAGCACGAGTTGATACTGGTGCAACAACATCATCAATCAGTGCCGTTGATATTGTTGATTTCGAACGTGACGGTAAAGATTGGGTTAAGTTCAAAATTGAACATGACGGCATCACAACTGAAGAGATCAGCTTGCCGGTAGAGCGTTGGGTTAAGATCAAGCAGTCGAGCGCGGAAGGTACACAACGACGTGCTGTTGTTGTCGCTTCAATTCAAATCGGCGATCTAAAAGATAAGACTGAATTTACGCTAGCAGATCGAACGCATCTTTCTTTCCCAATTCTGTTGGGGAGAAGCTTCTTTAGAGATGTTGCCGTTGTCGATGTTGGTCAAAAATACGTTCAGAAAAAAGTAACTAAATAGCGTCAATCGGTATTCATTCGAATTAGAGTCTGATGCTTTTATTGATGGGAAATGAAATCCCTACTAATGGAATTAGTGGGGATTTTTTCTTTTTATGATGTAATAACCGACGAAATACACTTTATTGTGCGTTGTTCTTCATTCGTTCACTGTTTAACCTCGACAATGTGATCCTGATCTCTATATAATCCGCGCTTCGTTTTATGTTTAATCCATACTTTCGTACTTCTTATTTTGGCTGATTGAAATAGCCAAATAATTATCTGTCAGTACACGCTTAGGAATTAGTTCTTTGATATCTACCGCGAACATCACAATGCAATTTGGCGCAGAGCCGCTGTTTGAAAACATCTCTGCTAAATTTGGTAACGGAAACCGTTATGGTTTGATCGGCGCCAATGGTTGCGGAAAATCAACGTTCATGAAAATCCTAAGTGGCGCATTGACGCCAAGCTCGGGCAACGTTTCGATCACTCCTGGAGAAAAACTGGGTGTGCTAAGCCAAGATCAGTTCGCTTTTGAACAGTACAGCGTTATCGATGTAGTGATCATGGGTGACAAAAAACTGTGGGAAGTAAAACAAGAACGTGACCGTATTTACTCTTTGCCAGAAATGAGCGAAGACGATGGTATGAAAGTCGCTGAGCTTGAAAGTGAATTCGCGGAAATGGATGGCTACACAGCAGAAAGCCGTGCTGGTGATATCCTAATTCAAGCGGGTATCGAAGAAGAGTTCCATTTCGGCCTAATGCAACAAGTTGCTCCGGGTTGGAAACTGCGTGTGCTATTGGCACAGGCACTGTTTGCAAACCCAGATATCCTGCTTCTTGATGAACCAACCAACAACTTGGACATTCACACGATTAACTGGCTTGCTGAAGAGCTAAACCAGCGTAAATGTACAATGATCATCATTTCGCACGATAGACACTTCCTTAACTCTGTATGTACGCATATGGCGGATATCGACTACGGCGAGCTACGTGTTTACCCGGGTAACTACGAGTACTTCTTAGAAGCGTCTGGTTTGATTCGAGATCAACTTCTAGCGAGCAATGCTAAGAAAGCGGCAGAGATCAGCGAACTGCAAGACTTCGTAAACCGTTTTGGTGCGAACGCATCTAAAGCGAAACAAGCAAGTTCTCGCGCTAAGAAGATGGACAAGATCACGCTTGATGAAGTGAAATCATCGAGCCGCATGAGCCCATCCATTGATTTTGGTGAAGGCAAGAAACTACACCGTCAAGCGCTTGAACTTAAAGAGCTTGGTCACGGCTTCGATGGCGAAACACTGTTTGCTGGTGGTAACTTGCTGCTTGAAGCGGGTACACGTCTTGCTGTTATCGGTGAGAACGGTGTGGGTAAAACAACACTATTGAAATGCCTAGTTCAAGAGTTAGAACAAAACGAAGGTATCGTTAAATGGTCTGAAAACGCATCAGTAGGCTACTGCCCACAAGATAGCACGTCTGACTTTGATAACGACCTGAGTATCTTCGATTGGATCTCACAATGGCGTACAGTGAAGCACGATGACCTTATGGTGCGTGGTATTCTAGGTCGTCTATTGTTTACTGCTGATGATGCGAACAAGAAAGCGCGTAACTGTTCTGGTGGAGAGAAAAACCGTCTGTTATTCGGCAAGCTAATGATGCAAGACATCAACGTGCTTGTGATGGACGAACCAACGAACCACATGGACATGGAAGCAATCCAAGCCCTGAACGACGCATTGAAGGTTTACACGGGGACGCTTATCTTTGTAAGCCATGACCGTGAGTTCGTTTCTTCGCTAGCAACACGCATCATTGATGTAAAAGACCAACAATTAGTGAGCTTCCAAGGTACTTATGAAGAGTACTTGGATCATCAGAAAAAGATGCTGATGGTTAGCTTATAACAGTCTTAGTCGGCCTA
Source organism: Vibrio sp. 1F253 (assembly GCF_041439295.1). NCBI lineage: Bacteria > Pseudomonadati > Pseudomonadota > Gammaproteobacteria > Vibrionales > Vibrionaceae > Vibrio > Vibrio sp. 1F253. The sequence continues at coordinate 78,101 of NZ_JBGONU010000011.1, forward strand.
TAACCGTATTTGTTGACCTATAGTTGCATTAGTAATTAGGTAAACGGCTAGCAGCTAACTGTTTATTTGCTAACTATAATAAGAAAGTAATGAGAATAAGAAAGCCCCCGAACACAATAGTGGTCGGGGGCTTTTGTCGTTCTGATGTTGGTTCTAATTTTAAACGCGGTTAAACAACATTGTTTAACCGCGCTCAAGAGCTAGAACGAATTATCCGTACGTCTAGTATTTAAACAATTGAACTTGAGTATTCAACTGTTGAGCAATACCGCGCAACTCTTCAGACAAGTGACGAGAGTTATCAGCCTCAGTAGACATGTTTTCTGATACATCATTAACCAACTGAATATTCTTACTGACTTCACCGGTAACCGATCTTTGCTCAGAAGCAGCATTCGAGATATGTGAAGCCATCTCTGAGATCTGTTGAATCGATGTCGCGATCTCTTCCAGTGCAATAGTCGCATTGTTTGCATCATCGACACTTGATTGCGCCAAGTCTTGGCTACGTTGCATTGATTCAACCGCACTGACGCTGTTTTTCTGAAGAGTCTCGATCATTTCGCGAATCTCGTCTGTAGAACTGTGAGTACGTTGAGAAAGAACACGAACTTCATCTGCCACAACCGCAAAACCGCGACCTTGCTCACCCGCACGTGCCGCTTCAATCGCTGCGTTTAAGGCAAGTAGGTTAGTTTGTTCTGCAATATCAGAAATGGTTGATAGAATAGTGTTGATGTCTAACGCATTTTTCTCAACTTCTTGAATGATTCCTGAAGCGTTCTCAACTTGTTGAGCAAGGCTAGTGATCGAATCTTGGTTGCGAATGATGACTTGCTTACCTTGTTCACAATTCTCTGTTGAACTGATCGCTGAATCAGCCGTCATTTGCGCGTTGTTTGCTACTTCTTCTGCTGTTGCCGACATTTCATGTACGGCTGTGGCAATCTGAGAAATTTCGTGAAGTTGGACTGATAGACCTTCACTTGTTTGACGAGCGACATTGGTACTAATTTCAGATTGCTGATTAAGCTGGTTTGAAGAGCCCGCAATATCACGCACTATCTCTTGAAGTTTTGCTATGAATGCGTTGACGTGATGCGCTAGAGTGCCAATCTCGTCTTTACTATGAACAGTCATACGCTGTGTTAAGTCGCCGTCACCTTTGGACAATGCTTCCATTGCCGAGCTTAGTGTCGTTAATGGCGACAGTGCTTTCTTGATGATAAACATCGCAACAAATGCGATTACAGCAAGTTGTATTAGACCAAATATTACCGACTGACGAACTAATGAATAGTAAGAAGCAAAAGAGTGATCTTTATCTATAACAACAGTGAAGTACCAGTCTGTATGAGGAACTTTCTGAGCAGAAAGAAGGGAGTCGGTACCTTTAATGGTTAACTCTTCAAATTCTGGATTTTGCGCAAGTGATTTGATTTTCTGAGCAGAAAGGTTGTTTGAAATATTAGAAACAGGCTTTAGCGTTAGGCCACGGTCTCTATGGGCAACAATGTTACCTTTACCATCGACAAGAAAAGCGTAAACACCAGGTTGCTCGATACTTACAATATCATTAATGAGGGTGTTTAAGTTCAGGTCTGCACCAATAACACCAGATAAACCGTTGGTATTGAATGGGCTTGCAATTGTTACCACTAGGTCATTCGTAGCTACATCAACATAGGGTTCAGTGACCACTGTTTGACCTGCCGCCATAGGCGCTTTGTACCAATCTCGAGTACGTGGGTCGTAGTCTTGCGGTACTGGCAAATCACCACCTAGAAGAAAGCGACCGTCAGAAAGCCCTGCGTAGGCAATTTGAAACTTACCGGCACTTGTACTTTGAGTTAAATAGCTGGTTGGGTCATCGGTAAAAGTAAATGAATTTTTCGCTGCATTTACAACGTTAATTCGGCCTTCAATCCATTTTTCTATACCCGATACCGTTGTATCAGTTAGTGTATTTGAATATTGCTGAATGGAACGATAGGTTTCGTTAAGAAGTTGCTTACCTGTTACATAAGTCTGAATCATAGTCATTGCGAAAATAATGACAACAAACATCAATGTTAATTTGTTCTTGATTGAAATATTGCTAACACCCATTTACGGTACTTCACTCTATTAGAAATTTGGAAGAGAGTAGCAGTACGCCGTATTACCGTAAAGATATTTTATTACTGATTTTTATCAATAAATGAATAGTATAAAAATGAGTTATAAACGGAAGTGACGAGAAAGGGTGATTTTCGAGGATTTTAAGCTAAATGTTTAGTTTTTAGTTGCAAAATCAGCCATTAAGGCCAATAGGTCACGAGACTATTAGCCTTTAAGTTACCGTTTAAACAATCGAATTTAACATTTGATCACTGATGGATCATAAGTGTTGAATAGACTTAAAAGCCAAATCGAGCTGACATTAAGAACTGGTGTCCGTAAGTACCGTTATTTCGAAGGTCTATACCTACTGAAAGCTGTTCTGTTGAGTGGAAGCGAGCCCCTACACCGACAATTGAACTCGTGTCGTCGCTGTCGACGAGTTGACCAAGGCGGGCGTTAACTTCAATGTTTGCCAGCAACCAAGCTCTTAAACCAATATTGATTTCAGTTTTAATGTGGTTACCATCATTACGTTCGATGTTGTGCAGTAACATCTGTCCAGTAATATCAGCCAACTGATTAATTGGGCCGTTGAACCCCATACCTACAGCCGCATCCCAATCCCCTTCAAATTCAGAATCGATTCGAGCAACAAAGTGTGAGTTTTGAGTGAACATTGTTGTGACTTCGCCACCAAATGTACTAGGGCTAATACCTGTGCGTAGCTCAAATGTATTGTAGTTAAAGTTGTTTGCATACGCAGAGAATGAACACAGTGTAACCAACCCCAAAAGGACCGTCTTGTTTGCGCTACCTAGCATGGTGACTCCATATTAATTATATTTTTCGGCATTATAATGCAAAAAAGCCTGCAATATGCAGGCCATTTGTTATAAATCATGTCTTTGAAGTCGACGGTACGGAGTTCGTATCTTACAAAACTTGAATATGATCTACTTCGATCTCTGGCGTTTTACCACCTTCGTATTCGCCAAATATACGAACTTTTGTATCTGCGGTGAGCGGTTGCGCTAGAAGGATATCGTCATCCAGTTCGATCTGAATTTCACTCTGACCATCAGAGAATACGAACGTATCGTTCTTTAGTTGACGAACAATCTTGCCATCTACGATTGCTTCTTGCTCTGCGAACATGCTGGTGTCTGCTAGTAGAGTCGCAACTGAAACGGTTTCAATCGGTCCCGTGTACGCAATAGCGCTCTGATGCTTGTGGTTACTGTCGCTATTGTTGTGATTACTGTCGCTGTGATGGTCACTAGCCATTGCGAAAGTAGGAGCGAGGATAATAGTAGATGCGATAGCTAATACAGTTTTTTTCATGGTGAATCCCTTAATGTTGTTTTTATTAGAAACGTTTTTCTTAATTTGAAACGTTTCTTTTCGTGAGTGCGCTTATTTGTTTGTAAGCTTCGTTTCGATGGAGCTATTAAACAACACTGGGGTTGAATCCAGAGTGAGTAACACATTCATTTTCCATTCATTTTATTGAGCATCTACACGACAATGACGTTAAGATGGAGGCAGAGAAATATTGCCCACAGCTATAAATTGAAAATTAAGAAATAAAGGATTTAAGTACAGATGCGATCACCGTTAAACGCCCTTATGGTTCAAGGGACAACGTCAGATGCCGGAAAAAGTGTTTTGGTGGCAGGTTTATGCCGTGTTTTGGCAAGGAAAGGCATCAAAGTGGCACCTTTTAAGCCTCAAAATATGGCGCTAAATAGCGCAGTGACAAAAGATGGTGGCGAAATTGGTCGTGCTCAAGCGGTTCAGGCACAAGCTTGTAATATTGAGCCTACCGTCCATATGAATCCTGTATTGCTAAAACCCAATTCAGATACGGGTGCGCAAGTGATTCTACAAGGAAGAGCACTGACGAATATGGAAGCGACCGGATATCACGACTACAAGAAAGTTGCGATGAATTCGGTTATCGATTCGTTTGATCGACTTTCTGAAGAATACCAAAGCGTGATGATTGAAGGTGCGGGCAGTCCCGCAGAGATAAATCTTCGAGAAAACGATATCGCGAACATGGGCTTTGCTGAAAAGGCAGACATCCCAGTGATCATCGTTGCTGATATTGATCGTGGCGGCGTTTTTGCACACCTCTACGGCACATTAGCTCTATTATCTGAATCTGAACAAGCGCGCGTAAAAGGCTTTGTGATAAACCGTTTTAGAGGCGATATTGCGTTACTTCAATCTGGTTTAGATTGGCTAGAAGAGAAAACAGGTAAGCCTGTGATAGGGGTTTTGCCTTATCTGCATGGTTTTAACTTAGAAGCGGAAGATGCCATTACCTCAGCCCAAGAGTCTGATGGAGAAGCTAAACTTAAGGTTGTAGTGCCAGTACTAACTCGAATCAGTAACCATACAGACTTTGACGCTCTGCGACTTAACCCGTCGATTGATTTACGTTACGTAGGCAAAGGCGAGCGCCTGAACAACGCTGATTTGATTGTATTGCCGGGAACAAAATCGGTAAGAGCCGATTTGGAATACCTAAAACAGCAAGGTTGGGATAAAGATATTCAGCGTCATCTTCGCTTGGGCGGGAAAGTGATGGGTATTTGTGGCGGTTATCAGATGCTAGGGAATATCATCCACGACCCAGATGGCGTTGAAGGGAAATCTGGAAGCAGTGAAGGGTTGGGGTATCTTGATACTGAAACGACACTAACACAGCAGAAAACTTTAACCAATGTGTGTGGAACCATGACACTTGATGGCAAAACTGCACAAGTAAAAGGGTATGAAATCCACGTAGGTAGGACTGATGTCAATGAAACGGTATTACCGGTTCAGTTAGAATCTGGCAGTGTTGATGGTGCTGTGAATCAAGATAACTCAATTTTTGGTACTTACCTGCATGGCGTATTCGATAACAGTGATGCATTGTCGCTTATTTGCGAATGGGCAGGTGCTAATGATGTGACAGCGATTGACCATGAACAGCTTAAAGAGTTGGGTATCAATCGAATCGCTGATGCCATCGAAGATCACTTGAACCTTGACCTGCTTTGGCCTGAATTAACAGCTTAGGCCGTAACTTAGAAGTTAGCTCAAGAATTTAAACGAACAATAGATTAAATGAGAATAATGAAAAAACGAGTCATCCTTTTAACTATCGTCTTAGTTTCAGCACTGAGTTCTACTCATCTTTTGGCTGCTGAAAAACTACGAGTTTATGCTGCATCGTCGATGACGAACGCGGTTAACTTGTTGGTTGAAGAGTTTGAGAAAGATCATTCTGTCGATGTTATTCAAGTGTATGCGAGCACGTCGTCTTTGGTGCGCCAAATTGAACGAGGTGCGCCAGCAGACATTTTTATCTCGGCAAACGAAAAATGGATGACGCATTTAGTCGATCGCCAATTGGTTGCTAGTGACAATGTCACAAACTTGTGCGAAAACGAACTCGTGTTAATTTCCCCGAAAGAGACGCCAATATCTTTGGGCCTCTCAAGCGGTGACCAATGGGCTAAACTTCTAATGAATGAAAGACTTGCAGTTGGCAACACCATGTCGGTTCCTGCGGGTATCTATGCGAAAGAAGCGCTAGAAACGTTAGGTGTATGGGACGATGTGAAGACTCGATTGGCACCAAGTAACAATGTACGTATGGCATTGGCTTTGGTAGAGCGTAGTGAAGCTAAGCTTGGCATTGTTTACAAAACAGATGCATTGCTATCTAAAGAAGTGAACCTAGTGTCGACGTTCCCATCAGATTTACATACGTCAATACGTTACCCTGTAGCGAAATTGAGCGATAAAGTCGTCGCAGAACAGTTCTATACTTTCCTAAAGAGCGAAAAAGCGAAGGACACCTTGAACAGTTTTGGATTTGAAGTGCGTTAAATGATGTATCTATCGGAATACGAATACCAAGCCTTAATGCTGAGCTTGAAAGTCGCTGGTTTTGCCATCTTGTGGCTTATTCCAATCGGCATCGGCTTGGCATGGCTGCTTGCTAAGAAACAATTTGTGGGCAAAAGCATTGTAGAAAGTATTGTCCATTTGCCTTTGGTGCTTCCACCTGTGGTCATCGGTTATTTGCTGCTAGTGATGATGGGTAGACAAGGCGTTATTGGCTCTTGGCTTAATGACGTGTTTGGTATTGTATTCAGCTTTAGTTGGAAGGGCGCTGCTCTAGCGTGTGTGGTCGTAGCGTTGCCTCTGATGGTACGTTCTATACGACTGAGCTTAGAAACCGTAGACAGTAAACTTGAAGAGGCCGCAGCTACATTGGGCGCTTCACCGCTTCGTGTGTTCTTCACTATTACATTACCGCTGATGATCCCAGGGATCATTACTGGCACCATGCTTTCATTCGCAAGAAGTCTGGGTGAATTTGGTGCGACCATCAGCTTCGTTTCAAATATTCCCGGTGAAACTCAAACCATCCCTTTAGCCATGTATACCTTTATTGAAACCCCAGGAGCAGAAATGGAAGCCGCACGTTTGTGTGTCATTTCTATTGTGATCGCACTGAGTTCACTGATGCTTTCTGAATGGCTCAACAAAAAGTCAGCAAAACGTTTGGGGGGCAACGCATGAGTCGCATGAGCGCTTTAGTCCTCCAATATCAGCAACAGCTTGGTGAAACGTTTTTTGATATTGACTTAGAATTGCCAAGTACTGGTATTACGGCAATTTTCGGTCGTTCTGGTGCAGGTAAAACTTCACTTATCAATGCCATTAGTGGTCTCAAACAACCAGATAGTGGCTTGATCAGCGTATCTGGAACCATTCTGTTCGATAGTGAAAATGGCATCAACTTACCAACGCACAAACGCAACGTCGGCTATGTATTCCAAGAATCGCGATTGTTCCCACACATGAAAGTCGCGGCGAATCTTAAGTACGGCATGAAAGGTGCTGACAAAGCGCACTTTGAGCAAATAGTCTCGTTGCTATCGTTGGGCTCGCTGCTTGATCGCTATCCAGCCCGTCTGTCTGGCGGTGAGAAGCAACGTGTTGCGATTGGCCGCGCACTGTTGTCTAAGCCCAGCATTCTATTGATGGATGAGCCATTGGCGTCTCTGGACTTACCTCGTAAGCGTGAAGTAATGCCGTTTCTGGAAAACTTATCTGAAACCGTTCAAATACCGATTATCTATGTCACTCATAGCCTCAATGAAATATTACGCTTGGCAAATCACCTTGTGATCATTGAGCAAGGCAAAGTTATTTCATCGGGGATGACGGAAGAGGTATGGGCATCGAGAGCCATGCAACCGTGGCAATCTTTTTCAGAGCAAAGTTCGTTGTTTGAAGCGACATTAGCGGAACATAATGATGATTATGCGTTGTCACGTCTAACGTTAGGTAAATCAACGTCACTTTGGGTTCAAAAGGTGTCGAGCGAGCTTGGCACTACGGTAAGGCTGCAAGTGAGGGCAAATGATGTCTCTATCACGCTACAGCAGCCGCAAGGCACTTCGATACGTAATATCCTTCCTGTCACTATTAAAAGGGTAGAGACGCACCAGCAAGGCTCGAATAAGCAGAGTGTCGCTGTCGAGTTAGAACTTGAGGCCGGATGCTACCTATGGGCGACTATTACATTGTGGGCGCTGGATGAGCTGAATTTAGAAATTGGACAACGTGTCTACGCACAAATTAAAGGCGTGAGTGTCGCGCAAAGAGATATTGCGATAACGCACTAAACTTATGCACTAAGTTCATGCCGTAAGCTCATGCGATAAGATATTCAGATCTAGCGGTAATACATTAAGGCCCAACGACGTACTTGGTTTCTGGTTTCATTTTAGAACGGGTAAAACTCGAACTTGATTCTGTGACTCGATCTTGATTCCATAAATGACTACATGCGTCATTTTATACGGTGTAACTGCCAGTTTTGCGTCATACTGTATGAGTGTTAATGCACACCTTCCGTGCGATGAGAAAAGTTAGAATTCTAAGAGCCACAATGAGAATCCCTGCACTAACAAGAACCCAGACGTTACATTCGAATAATAGAAGAAGCGAGCAGAAAAAGAACGTATAGAAAAAGCTGCTGGTACAAAAAAGCCGCATGTTTTAAATAACATACGGCTTAATCATTAAGTTTTCCTTAAGCATTCAACCTAAATTTAGGTGCTCTGAATAGCTTAGCGGATGAAAACTTCTTTGAAATCACGCTTCAAGATAGCATCACGGCGCGCTTTCTTGATTTGCTTAGCCATGTCTTTTACACAGTTATGTAAAATTTGGTCAAGCAGTTGAGCTCGGTACTCTTCTTTTTCTTCATCAGTCATGCCTTCTGGAAGTTTAAGAGTAGGGAACTCCTCCATCATGTTTACGCCAGCGAAAGCTTGGCTAACAGAGATTAGAGCGTGGAATTGCTCAAAGTTGTCCAAAACATTTTGTGCGCTTGCTGGAAGGCTGCTCCAAGTTTCACGCACTGCTTCTTCAGACACTTCGTGAATAGAAGTAACCATGTTGTGCATCTCTTTAGGCACTTCATCAAATTCGATAACTTGGCGAAGCTCTGGTGAGATAGTGGTTAAATCGATTTCTTGTACTTCGTTGTTTGTAGCGTCTGACATAGTATTTCTCTTTAAAAAGAAACAATGCTAAAAAGATCTGTAAAAAAGTCAATATAATATAGAGATTAGGGCATGATTTAAGCCCAAATTTGAGCTACTTTGAATATTCAACACTAGATAAAGGTGATGTGATGATAGAAAAGGGATCTTCGATGCGCATATTGCTAGTTGATGACGTTCAACTGGATAGAATGCAACTCGCTATTCGACTCAAGCAACTGGGTCATGTTGTAGAAGCTGTTGGTAGCGGAAAAGAAGCCCTGAATGTTTATTCTGATTTTGATCCTGAACTCGTGTTATTGGATATCAGCATGCCAGACATGGATGGTTTTGAGGTCGCTAACGAAGTTCGTCGGCAATTCCCAGAATGGGTTCCGATCATCTTTTTGAGCGGTCATGAAGAGCCTGAAATGATCGCAAAAGCGATAGATGCCGGCGGCGATGATTATTTGATCAAACCGGTAAACAAAGTTGTTTTGAACTCTAAGTTGATTGCGATGCAGCGTATTGCGCACATGAGACGAGAGTTAAAACAGAGTACCGCCAAACTCGAAGAACTGAATATTTTACTGCAACAACAAGCCAACGAAGACGGCCTAACCAAATTGTACAACCGACGATATATGGATACTAAGCTTGAAGAGAGCATTGCGTGGCACGGACGACGTAATATATCCATGACCGTCATACTACTCGATGTTGACTTCTTTAAGCCTTACAACGATAACTATGGCCATATTCAAGGGGATAAGTGCCTGCAAGGGCTTGCCAATACTTTGAAAGAGCTCTTTGTTCGAGCTGGAGAGTTTGTTGGACGTTACGGCGGTGAAGAGTTCGTCATCATTCTGAGTGATACCGACAGCTCCGCGGCTAATTTACAGGCCAATCGTGTAAAAGAAGCACTGCATCAAATGAACTACGTCCACGACTACTCAGCAGTGTCTGATAGGGTGACAGCGTCACAAGGTGTGTTGTCATTCGTCCCTGAAGGTGGTGAAGCTATCGCTTCTATTTACGAAAAGGTTGACCAAGCACTGTATCAGGCCAAGCAAAGTGGAAGAAATACCTACATACAACGCGATATTATGGAGCTTGAGCAATAGTTGACGAGCTTCGGTAGTAACCTGAATTATACTTCTAGTAGCTTATAAGCTAGGAAGTGACTTAAGTGATAAAAAAAATGCAGCATTCCAAGTCATTCGTCATGACTAACTCAAACAAAGGTCTTGTATTAACTCTGTTTGTTTCCGTGTCTCCAACTGCTGTTAACGCAGCTTCGCTCTCTGAACTGGTCAGGAAAGACATTGAACAAACCTTCGCAACGAGTGTTTTGCTCAATGATACGGATGTGTTTACCTTTGGCATTAATAATTTTGATCCCAACAAAGTCTTTAGTTTGGACAATGAAGATATTGGCTCTAATGACTCAGTAAGTCGCCGACAAAATATCGCGTCCCTCAGCCTTCCTTATACCTTTGAAGTGCCAAGTTATATTGAAGACAACCATCAAGAAGTAACACTTCGTTTATCTGCGTTGCGGATAGAGAAGGATGTTCAATATGCCAGTTCAACGATAAGCGACTTTCAAAAAGAGTCTGTTGTTTCTGGTTACGTTGAGTATGCGAACGTATCCCAGTTGAACGAATACTGGAGTTTTAGTTCTGCAATTGGTAACCATATTTCCTATTATCGAAACGATTTTGAATATCGTTCTTCGTTGCTTGCACCAATTCAAGGTCGCCTGGATGGTCTTTATCTGAACACGGATGCTTGGGCATACATAATAGAGCCTAAGATAAAGTTGATGTTTGAAGATAAGAATGACTGGGGTAAATATAAACTCAGTACCAGTTGGCATTACTTTAATGGTATAGGTTGGGGAGAAGCCAATAACGGTAACATTGGTCACCCAGAAGGTTGGTACATAGCAAATGAAGCTAAGATCTTCTATGACTTAGTTCGTTGGGACAAAAACATCACATCCATGTATTCCAGTATAAGAAGAATAGATATTGGTGGTGATACTGTCGCGTCTATGGGCACTACAGCTTACTACGAAGGTAGTGTAGGTTGGTTGCTTAACCCAAATCTGTTTAATGACTGGGTCGATAATGTAGGAATAGGGTTTACTATCAATTATGGAAGTAGTTTGAAAGGAGGGAGCTTAGTCATCTTCTTTAACCAAGATTAGTCTAAGCACCAACGCTTTCGATGTTCACACCGTTAAATTACGATGTTCAGAGCTTTACATTCCAAGACTTTCAACGTCTTTAACTATCGACACACAGCTTGTTTCGGCCAGTTTCTTTTGCTTTGTACAGTGCGTTATCGGCAAGTTTCAAGACTTCTACGGGTTGTTTAGTGGTTCTACTATCAGACAGCCCAATGCTCACCGTTACGTTTACGACTTCAGTTGATTTGTTGCTCTGACCACGTTTTTTAATGCCGACTTCATGGTCGTCAGGGCGATCGTTGCTATTTCGAATCGTCATATCGTAGTTTTGTACTTCCGAAATGAGAACTTGAAGGTGCTCTTTAACCTGTTCCGAGTATTTGCCTTTAAAAATAATCGTAAACTCTTCACCACCATAGCGATAAGCTTTTGCACCACCGGTTGTTTCACTCAATATACGTGCTACCAACTTCAACACATCGTCGCCAATGTCATGCCCGTAGGTATCGTTAAATTTCTTGAAGTGGTCGATATCAACCATCGCCATTGAGTATTTTCGCCCTAAGTGCTTCATATCCACTTCTAGTGCGTGTCTACCTGGAATGTTAGTTAAACGGTCATTAAAGGCCATATCGTGGCTAGCAGAGACGACATAGATAATGAATAACGTACCAGACAGCGAGAACATCGTACTAGAGATGTATTGCACATCAAAAAATATGAATGTACTAGTAGAAAGTAAAATTGCGCTGTATACGACAACATCAATCGCGCGGTTGTATACCAGAACTAAAATCGAAGTAAGGCCAAGTAAACAAAGGCTATACAGCACTAAAACGAAAGGTAGCCTCGAGAATCCGTTAACGATAAACAGGATACCTTCGCTCCATGACTCAAATCCACCTGACTGGAAATGAGAAACAATTAATTGTGCCCATACCGTAAACAGAACGAGAACCAAAGCATATAGGAACATGGATTTCGAGTTAACGCCGTTATCTGGGAAGGCATACACCAGTAAGCATGTTACAGGAACTAAAGCGGTTAACAGAGACAGTTCTAATAGAGTGGTGCCTGTGTTGAGTGGCGTTTGTAAACGAACTTGAATGATGAGGTATGCGACGAGCATGGTTAAGGACACCATGGCCATACGACCTTGCTTAAATGTGTGGCACAGCAAAACCGCAACGCTCAATAGAATGTATGGGAGGTTGCTAGCAAACCCTAAGTTTGAATCCGTCACTAGGATGACGTTGTTCATACCTGCAAGTAATATTGCTAATAGAAGTAAGGGAAAGCAAAATCGAAATATGCTCGACGTGACGAAAGAAGATGTCATTTATGTGGTGAGCCTAACTATAATGATGATCTTATATTTTAATTTTATACGTAGGATACGGGTAAACAAGCAATTGCCAAGCTTTTTCATTAAATTATAGCAAAAACATGATCATAGCTCGCTAATTGTACAATTAAATTTATATGTGTTTCAGTTGCTATTAACCTAAGAACGAGCTAAACAGTATATATGATAAATGAAACAGCCGTTATTGATACTTAACTAAATTAAGGTAGTTTGTGCTTAAGAGTTAGGTGGTTACCTAAGTAGCAATGAACAGATGTTATACGCCTAACTGCAGAAGCGGTTAGCAACAACGGCAATTAGTTACAACAATGATTAGCTGTAACAACGATTAAACTAGAACCAACCGCTCAACATGGAGGTGTAATAGGCAAATCAGTGTCGATGTCCATAACTATATGGAAACTTTGGTGGGAAATGTATTAGCGACAGAAGAGTATGTTTCTGGCTATACCAACGAGCAGTTAGCCGATCTTGCGTGTTTGGCTTTAGGTCAGCTTAAACCCATCTATATTCGCTTCGATGTCGATTTTCTATCGGCATTGCCAGAGGATAAATTGGTGCTGTATAAACGAAATAGTGAGATCGCGGTCAAAAATGCAGAAAGTATGATCATTGACGACAGAAGACGAGAGCGTGACGACAATGTACCCGTAATCTTTAGTCAACATAATTTTGATGATGACGTTGAATTACAATGGTATGAAAAGCCATTGTTGAGCGGTAAACAGTCATGATAGTTTACGGTTAATGCGGTCATTTAAGGAGTAAAAACGTGGGATTCTTTTCTAGATTATTTAGTGGCAAAGAAAAAACCGAACAAAAAGTAGAAATTGAGCCAGTCGAATACAAAGGCTTCAATATCTATCAAGATGCCATTGCTGAATCTGGTCAATACCGTGTAGCTGGGCGAATCGAGAAAGAATTTGATGGTGAAATCAAAACCCATCGTTTTATTCGTTCAGATGTTGTTTCAAACAAACAAGATGCTGATGAACTGATGCTTAAAAAATCGCAGATGTTCATCGACCAAATGGGCGATAGCATTTTTAGCTAACCAAATAGGGTTAGAATTGATGTTGGTCATAATTTAGAGAGCTTTCAGTGTATATGCTGAAAGCTCTTTTTAGTTTTAGGAACAAAGAACAGCTAGTAGGTTGTTATTTAAAGGAATATTTGCAAGTGGTTTGACCTCTTGGCTCAAAAGAGGCGTCATTTCTTCAAATGAAGTGCTCCAATTCCATCCAAATCGTTATAAGTAATAACTTTTCCTGTTCTTTGAATAAAACGCTTGAAGTATTAGTTGTCGTTAGATACAAACGAATAAGTCATTGTGCCAATAGTCAAGGAATAGCTATGCAAATTGGTGTACCAAGAGAAACACTCGCAGGTGAAACGCGAGTCGCTGCTTCGCCGAAATCGGTAGAACAGCTTCTAAAATTAGGATTTGAAGTTTGTGTTGAATCACAAGCAGGTGCGTTAGCAAGTTTTGAAGATGCAGTTTATGAACAAGCTGGAGCAAAAATTGTCACCGCAGATGAAGCTTGGAAATCCGATATTATTTTTAAAGTTAACGCTCCGATCGTTGACGAAACTAAAAATGAAATTGATCTTCTTAAAGATGGCGCAACATTGGTCAGCTTTATTTGGCCAGCTCAGAACCCAGAATTAATGGAACAATTGTCCACTCGTAATATCAACGTGATGGCGATGGATTCTGTACCTCGTATTTCAAGAGCTCAAGCGTTAGATGCATTGAGTTCTATGGCTAACATCGCGGGTTACCGTGCTGTTGTTGAGGCGGCGCATGAGTTTGGTCGATTCTTCACAGGTCAAATTACGGCGGCAGGCAAAGTTCCACCCGCGAAGGTACTGGTTGCTGGTGCGGGTGTTGCTGGCCTAGCAGCAATTGGCGCTGCGGGTAGTTTGGGTGCGATCGTTCGTTCGTTCGATGTTCGTCCTGAAGTAAAAGAGCAAGTCGAGTCTATGGGCGCTGAATTCTTGGAAGTGGATTTCAAGGAAGATACCAGCGCGGGCGACGGCTACGCAAAAGAGATGTCTGAAGCATTCAATAAGAAAGCTGAAGAACTGTATGCAGCTCAAGCTAAAGATGTCGATATCATCATTACAACGGCGCTGATTCCAGGTCGTCCGGCTCCTAAGCTGATTACCAAAGAGATGGTAGACAGCATGAGTGCTGGTAGTGTGATTGTGGACCTTGCGGCAGCCAATGGCGGCAACTGTGAATATACCGTTGCGGATCAAGTCATTACAACGACTAACGGCGTGAAAGTGGTAGGTTACACAGATATGGTTGGTCGACTACCGACTCAATCATCTCAACTGTATGCAACGAACCTCGTTAACTTGCTGAAACTGCTTTGCAAAGAGAAAGATGGCAACATCAATATTGACTTTGAAGATGTCGTGCTACGCGGTGTTACTGTGGTTAAAGAGGGTGAAGTCACTTGGCCTGCACCACCCATTCAAGTTTCAGCTCAACCACAACAAGCTAAGCCCAAAGCGGTCAAACCAGAGCCAAAAGTTGAAGAGCCGGTTTCTCCAATTAAGAAAGTGGCAGGCATGGCGGTTGCTGTAGGTGCATTTGCTTGGGTAGCTTCGGTTGCTCCTGCTGCGTTCTTATCTCACTTTACCGTTTTTGTACTCGCTTGTGTGGTGGGGTATTACGTCGTTTGGAATGTAAGCCATTCTCTGCATACGCCTTTGATGTCCGTAACTAACGCGATTTCAGGAATCATTGTAGTCGGTGCACTGTTACAGATAGGACAAGGAAGTGGCGTTGTCACGTTCTTATCATTTATTGCCGTATTAATTGCAAGTATCAACATCTTTGGTGGCTTTACCGTAACCAAACGTATGCTTGAAATGTTCCGTAAAGACTAAGGAGTGACAGATGTCTGAAGGATTAGTACAAGCAGCTTATATTGTGGCTGCTGTATTCTTTATTATGAGCTTGGCTGGGTTGTCGAAACAGGAATCTGCGCGTGCAGGTAACTATTACGGTATCACGGGTATGGCAATCGCGTTGCTCGCGACGATCTTTGGCCCACATTCTGCAGGTATTGTATGGATCATCATTGCTATGGTGATCGGTGGTGGTATTGGTATCCACTACGCAAGAAAAGTAGAAATGACTGAAATGCCTGAGCTGGTGGCAATTCTGCACAGCTTCGTAGGTATGGCAGCAGTACTTGTAGGTTACAACAGTTACATTGATCCACCTGCTACCGTTTCTATCAACCCTGCTGATATTCATGCAGAGCACGTGATCCACCTAGTGGAAGTGTTCCTTGGCGTGTTTATCGGTGCGGTGACGTTCACGGGTTCTATTGTTGCGTTTGGTAAGCTTCGCGGCGTTATCTCTTCGTCTGCATTGAACATTCCTCATAAGCATAAGTGGAACCTTGCGGCGATCGTAGTTTCTACATTACTGATGATCATGTTCGTTAAAGCGGACGGCAGCATGTTCGCGCTAATGGTGATGACTCTTATCGCATTCGCATTCGGTTACCACCTAGTGGCATCGATTGGCGGCGCAGATATGCCAGTGGTTGTCTCTATGCTGAACTCGTATTCTGGTTGGGCAGCAGCAGCGGCAGGTTTCATGCTTGCGAACGATCTGCTTATCGTAACCGGTGCATTGGTTGGTTCGTCAGGTGCGATTCTTTCTTACATCATGTGTAAGGCGATGAATCGCTCTTTCATCAGCGTTATTGCTGGTGGGTTCGGCCAAGACGTGGTCGTGTCTGATGGTGATGAAGAGCAAGGTGAACACCGCGAAACATCAGCTGAAGACGTGGCTGACATGCTTAAAAACTCAAAGTCAGTCATCATCACTCCTGGATACGGCATGGCAGTAGCTCAAGCTCAATACCCAGTGCATGAAATCACTGAGAAGCTGCGAGCGCAGGGCATCAATGTTCGATTTGGTATCCACCCAGTTGCTGGTCGATTACCGGGTCACATGAATGTGTTACTTGCTGAAGCCAAAGTACCTTACGATATCGTTCTTGAAATGGACGAACTCAACGATGACTTCAATGAGACCGATACTGTTTTGGTTATCGGTGCAAACGACACTGTGAACCCAGCAGCACTTGAAGATCCAAACAGCCCAATTGCTGGCATGCCAGTACTTGAAGTTTGGAATGCTCAGAACGTTATCGTATTCAAACGTTCGATGAACACAGGTTACGCAGGTGTGCAAAACCCACTGTTCTTCAAAGAGAATACGCAGATGTTGTTTGGTGATGCGAAACAGAGCTGTCTCGGTATTCTAGAGCATCTATAGGAAACACTTTTTAAGTATTTTCTAAGCAAAAGCATTAAGTCGTAACCAAATAAGGAGCTCATTAGAGCTCCTTTTTTTGTTCATCTGAAAGTCGCTGTATCTATAAGCAACAATCTATGACCCATAAGCAGCAATCTATGGCCCATAAGCAATAAGCACAATCCGCTAGACGGCCGTAAAACTCATTTGAATGAAGTTATAGCGACTCAAACGATTAGCGAGTACAGCTGTGCAACATAGTCCTAATATGATCGTAATTGTCGCTATAACTCGTCATTAGCACGGTTTTTCATGCGGTTATAAATTTATCTTTGATAACGAATGGTATATATTTGATTGATCTATATGAATTTGCGTTGGTTTGTGATCATCAAAAGAACATTTACTCTGCTTATCGCTACATTATCCGTTTCAGTGAACGCGTTTGCTGACTCTTTACCTGAGCGTATCGATAACTTCACTAAACTTTTTGATCATGAAATGGCAATTGAATCTTATGATATTCGACTGCTTCAGGCTGATTACCCGACTCGCTTGATCATGCCGTCTTCTATGCTGCCGCAAACTGCTGAATACCCACTAAAAGACATCCAACGCTTATACCGGTTATCAAAAACATGCAGCGGAAAGTTGCCCTTAAGTCCTCTAATAACAGAGCCTTTGGTCTTTACTCGTGCAATGTGTAAAGGAACTAAACTTTCTGATCGTTGGTTTACTCGAAGTGGTTTGATTCATCCCGGTGGCGGTTCATATGCCGCACGCTACGTTGAGTTATACCCTGAGAAATTTGACTCGTTGAAGCGCTACATGCACATTCAAGAGCGACCGAACACCGAACACGATGAACTACTGTCTCGTCTACAGAAGATGGACAATGAAGCCATAACAGCTTTGTTAGCGGGTGCGAGTATGTTTGTTGAGCTTGATGAAATGTGGGTCAAGCGCGGTGATAGATATTACCTGTATAAAGAATCAGTTTGGAACGAAAACGCTACGCTCGCGGGCTTATCCTTTAGTTTGTCCTCAGAAGGCAACAGCTGTTTCGTCCAACGCGGCAATGTATGTTGGGAAATAGAAGATCATTCAGAACTTCTGCAGATCGCCATGTTTATTTTGGTGATTGCCAATATCCTACTCGTGTTGGGGTGGGCGGTTTACCGTTGGAACAGTAAAAAACAAGAGATGAAGAGCCGCATGCTGGTTCTTCAAATTCTAACGCATGAATTAAGAACGCCGATTGCGAGTTTGTCATTGACGGTTGAAGGGTTTAGGCGAGAGTTCGAACACTTGCCAGAATCGGTATATGATGAATTTCGTAGGTTGTGTGAAGATACACGCCGTTTAAGGCAGTTGGCAGAAGCAAGTAAAGACTATTTGCACTCAGACAACCAACCGCTTGCAACAGAGTGGGTGCCAAGTGTTGAAGAGTGGCTTCAATACAAAGTTGAAGAAGACTTTGCACCGGGCATTGAACTCCGCGTAAACAAAGATATTGCTGCAAAAGTAAACGTATATTGGTTAGGAACGTGTATAGATAACCTGATCAGAAATGCCGTGAAATACGGCGTTGCCCCGGTGATACTAGAACTGAATACTTCTGACAAGAAGCTGACATTCAAAGTTATAGATAATGGAGACTTGTCTCGCAAAGATTGGGGGCAACTAAGAAAGCCATTCGTAAGTAAGAGTGGACTCGGTTTAGGTCTGACGATAGTAGAATCTATGGTCGGAAAAATGGGCGGTCACATGACGCTTATCGGCCCCCCAACAACATTTATTTTGGAGATACCTTGTGAAACAGACATTGCTTCTCGTTGAAGACGATAAAAATTTAGCTGACGGTTTATTAGTTAGCCTTGAGCAAGCTGGATATGAATGTTTACATGCCGAGCTGATCTCTGAAGTTGAAGGCTATTGGGAACAAGCGGATCTTGTGATCCTAGACCGTCAACTTCCTGATGGTGACTCAGTAGATTCACTTCCAGGTTGGAAGAAAAAGAAAGACATCCCAGTTATTTTGCTTACGGCTCTCGTGACAGTAAAAGACAAAGTTGCCGGCTTAGACTCAGGTGCGAATGACTACCTGACGAAACCATTTGCAGAAGCTGAACTGTTTGCTCGAATCCGTGCACAGCTACGCCTACCTGATGCTGAAGATCAAGATGCATCAAAAGTGATGGCTCAAAACCTTGTAATTGACAAAGCAACACGTGAAGTGTTTTTTAACGAACTGGAAGTCACGTTAACGCGTACGGAATTTGATCTATTATTATTCTTGGCAAGTAATCTTGGTCGAGTGTTTACTCGCGATGAGCTACTAGACCACGTTTGGGGTTACAACCACTTCCCAACAACTCGTACTGTAGATACGCACGTTCTGCAACTAAGACAGAAGTTGCCAGGTTTAGAAATTGAAACCTTACGTGGCGTTGGCTACAAGATGAAAGCGTAATGAAAAAAACCTTACTTCCACTACTCATTTTATCAAGTGTCATCAATACTGCACACGCAGCCGATTGGTTTAAGGACAGTGATGCGCTGACACAAGTGCACAAGCACCTGCTAGATAATGATTTAGCATTGATGTTTGATTCATTGGTGGAAGTTTGGCAAATCAATGCTTCGCAATCTCGCGAAGATCATCTCAATCAACTGTTCGATCAAGCATTGAACAAGGATTGTGGTAAAACGCTTACAAAAAAAACGTTACCGGACTGGATAAGCTCGGTCGTCGTGAAAAGACACATTATTCAAAGCCCAGGCAGGGAAACATTCCGCGTGGCTATTGATGTTGAATCGGAAAGCAACATCCAAGACATCGCCTTTGAGAAGTGGGTCGACAAGGTCGTTTCGTCTGACAGTGAGTTTACCAAAGGCAACCCGGTAATCAATAACACTTCAGTGAGCGTATACAGCAAACGTTATAGCTTAGCGTCTCAACTTGATTCCGGACTTTATCGCCTGACTGTAAAAGGAAATAGCGGTAACTCCTGGAGCACTTGGGTCATTCTTGGTGAAGTGGTTATGCGTCAACAAGTTCGTTGGGCATCTAAAGACTCTTGGTTGATCGATAAAAAAGCACTGCTGAACCCCTACTGCCCATTACCAAAGCTAGACGTAGGTTTGTACGATTATGTCGATGAACGATATAAGCAGGTGTGGGGTAAAAGTTATGAATCCGATTATCCGACCAATTTAACGGGTGAAGAACTGCCCAATGATCGTTATGTTTTAGCTGTATCAATGGTACATTCGCGCTGGCAAGGTGACATAGCGATAGAGCAAGCACAAACTATCAGTAAAACTTATGATATTTCTAGCGAAGAGTAGCTAAAGTAATTTAGAATTGAGCCGTTAATAATGTAAGGGATCTAACAAAGATAAACGGCATGAAAAATACAACTAAACTACTCGCAGCATCAATTGCATTCGCCAGTCTTCCTCTTTCAGCAGCAAACTACGCCATTGAAGCGCGTGGTGATGCGATGGGTGGTGTTGGTGTTGTTTCAGCAAACTTCCTAACAGCTCCATTCTATAACCCAGCACTTGTTGCTATTTATCGTCGTAACGATGATATGGGTATGATCACTCCAAGTTTTGGTGGTAGTTATAATGACCCCCAAGACATGAAATCAAATATTGATTCCGCTCTGGCGGCGACAAACACTGCAGATTTAGATGCAGCTCTTAAAAAACTCGATGGTAACCAAGCTAATGTTGAACTTGGTGGTGTTGTCGCATTCGCTATCCCAAATCAATTTATAGCGGCTAACCTATTCGGCAAAGCCTATACAGAATCGTTTGCTACACCAAATGTTTACAATGAAGCGTCAGCGACAGATGCCGATAAGCTTGAGTTGTCGACGGTAGAAGCCGTTGCTATTGGTGTTACCGAAGTTGGATTAACTCTCGCTAAATATCAAACCTTTATGGGGCAGCATATTTCATTTGGTATCACGCCTAAACTTCAACGTATTTACACATACAACTACGTTGCTTCTGTTAAGAGCTACGATTTGTCTGATGTAAGAGACAATGGTGAAGGTGAAACTTCTTTTAATATGGATGCTGGCGCGCTTTGGTTCACAGGTCCATTTCGAGTTGGCTTTTCGGCTACCAACTTAATATCTAGAGATATCAATACCAAAGATACATCTCAAACTTTAACGAGTACGACGACCAGCGGTGTGACACACAAAGTCGGTGGCCAATACGCATACAAACTAGAGCCAGTATATACCGTAGGTGCTGGTATCGTAGCGGACTACTTCACGCTTAGTGTCGACTATGACTTAAATGAAACCGAAAAGTTTACTTCGTTCAAAGATAATGAACAGATGATTCGCGTTGGTACAGAAGTTGATGTTTTACGTCAGCTTCAGCTAAGGGCAGGGTACTACAAGAATTTGGCATACTCTGGTTCAGAAGGTACAGTCACTGCAGGTATTGGTTTGTCGCCACTCAATTTGTTCCAGTTAGATTTAAGTGCTAACTACACAAATGAAAATGCAATGGGTGCGTCAATCAATTTCCTTGCTAGTTACTAACAGTCCTTATATAGTTCTGCTCCTAAATAAAGGAGCAGACTATGCTAAACGACTTACCAACCCTTTCTCACGAAGAACAACAGAAAGCTGTTGAACGAATTCAAGAAATGATGACCCAGGGCATCAGCACAGCACAAGCTATCAAAATCGTTGCTGAGCAAATTCGTGAAGAAATGAGTAATAAAGAAGAGTAGGGCATTAGCCCTTCTTTTTTAACAACTTAGTGCACTATAACTAAACATATTACCCTCTAGTATATTATATCGCACATACCAACTCTTTAGTTATCCTAAATTCCGAGCTATTCAAAACCATTAAATGCCGTTTATTCAGTAAGTTACGTTGGAGTAATCCACTTACCAGGCTTTTCTTGGCTTCTATTTGTAATTAAATTACAGCACGAGCTGAAAGTAATACAACTATCATTTCGGGTGTCAGTATTTGTGCCACCCTGTCTAAGTGGTTAAATCTATGGCGTTTTTTAAGGCTAGTGACGTTGTGACTTCCATTTTTAGTGGATCAGAGTGCGTGATTAGAAGCGTGACGGGAGCAGAATAATAAGGATTTCCTCGAAGAGCAGCGCGAGATAAATAACGACGGTAATGTTCAAAACCGATACCGCGAGTGACTTACGACTGCTTAGAGAAAGCTTTTACTAGCCAGATATGTGCGGTTTAGAACAAGTAGTTAGGAAGCTTAGAAACGATACATATAACCTGAGAATGCGATTAATGGCGTTACTACAGAATGTGTTGTTACCGATGGTGAGAGCGCGCTTATAGGCCTACATAACGATTAGAATCCTAATGAGGCAGCAAAGCTTTTGGCTTGTTTAGTCAGCGTTGAAAATCTGACGGCTGCTTAAATGGAGAGTAGATATCGACAGGGTATTAATGGCGTCTTGATTGAGTATTGGAAGAGAGTTGAATGTGTAACTGCAGTCTAGTCAAGCGAGCTTTAGTACAACTTTGCGACTTGGTTTCGTCCGTTGTCTTTCGCTTGGTAGAGTGCCTTGTCTGCACGTTTAATTGCAGAACGTATCGATTCATGTTGCTTAAGCTGTGTTACTCCAGTCGAAGTCGTTACTTTAAGCGCTTTAGGCCAAACGCTTTGGTCGATTGCTAGGTATAGATTATTGATAGATTCGTTACACTGTAGCGCAGTTTGCTCCAGGCAAACTAAAAGGAACTCCTCACCACCCCAGCGATAAAGTAAATATTGCTCACCAAGACTCTCGTTCGCCGTTGCGACAAACTGAATAAGTACTTTGTCACCCACTTCATGGCCATGTTGATCATTGATTTGCTTAAAATGGTCTAAATCAAACAAAGCGATGTGAATTGTTTTTCCTTGCTGGGCTAACCATTCAAAATCATAGAAAGCATCTAAAGCTTCAGTTCTGTTCCTACAGCCGGTTAACGGATCGGTTGTAGCCTTTATCTTTAGCTCTTCAATTTCTTGAGTCAACAAACGTTGTTGCTGTGCGGCATCTGTTCTTGTTCTTCTGGCTAGATATAACGCACAAGATATATAGTAAATCGCATACAGCACCCATAAACTAATTAAGAGTTTTCCTAGTACAAACTTGTCGATCGTCTTGCCGTGAAAAACGATGCTTTGTACTGTCAGTTTATGGTGCCCATCAAGTGTGCTAGCACCAAGCCCTAACTCAACAGACACTGCATTGGTAACGTCTACGGCGCTATTCGTAATAGGGTGGTTGTAATAGTCGATCCACCACAAAGGGACATTGAAATAATCTAAGTCGATGTGTTTTCTATCGGGTAACGAGAAATCTAAACGATTGAACTTATTAGACATAGCGTCACCTTGAACGCTGTAATTCTCGTCGTAATTTCGAATGTAAAAGCGAAACCTTGGCTGTTCTTGGCCTTCGTAATCCATATTGATGGTCACTGAGTCATACACTGAGAGATCCAGACCTTTACCTTCCGTAGAGATAACGAACTCAATCTCACAGAATGGCGAGCTATAGGTACGCTTAAAGTCACACTGTAACTCAATGGTGTCTTCTGACTTATACAGCACCCCTTTGGTGCCACCATTATGTTCTTGGTCAGTGTTAACGAGTGTAGGGAATCTATCTGGAGTGATAACGTAGTTTTGATCCATGATCGTACGGTAAGAGATAAACGACAGTAGAGTGGCAGCGAGGCAAAAAACCGAAAGGAATATATTGATTTGCCTGAATACGTTGTCGCTCAAAATGTTAATCATCCATACATGTAACTTTGTGGTTATGCGTGATGTCACCGCAAACAGAGATTCTATCGAGTATTCACATTCGAACCCAATAGTTAAAATTGAATTGAAGATTATACAGAAAAGTTAATGATTAAACTGATTTTTAGAACAAATTCTGTACGCATGGCGTTGGTTTTGAATGCTATTCACTCGATAAGTGTGGTTTTTGCGGGGGTATCAATTTAACTGTATATTTATACAGTTAAATTTACTGTGGTTCGGTTTGTCGTAATCAGAGTTATGTGTGCGAGTTTTATGGCTTGCTGTGACAACGAGTCACGAGGCCACTGTTACTGTTCGTCAATTAAAGTGGAGGGTAGTTATGTTGCAGTGTCACTTTTTAAGCTCAATTTTATCGAAACACTTTGTTGTTTATTAGAGCGTTCGTTTCATTCATTTTGTCTTTTATTCCCAATTACGCGCCATGGTGCGATACCTACTTGAATATTACGGATCTCGATGGAAAACGAAGTGATGGCGTTTCTTGATGCGTTGGTCATTGCATTTATTACAGGTTGAGTCTCAAGCCTCGGCACGATTGCGGCTTTGAAAACAGACATCAACTGGATAAAGCGAGTGCAACAAGACCAAGAGCAACGGATACGAAAACTGGAGAACCCCAATGAAAGGACACAAGTGCAAAGGTCGTCGACCAAACGGCCAACTTAAGAAAGGTTACACGCTCAAGAACGGGCGTGTGGTAAGGGCGAACACCACACGAAAACGCTACAAGAAACGCCGATGATTCACAGCAATCGAAAGGGCTATTTTTTTAGGAAAGTAGCCCTTTCTGCATTTCTACGACGAGAATCCACACTTTAAGCATCCAGTTTTACAGCTAATGATTTAAATCACTGTTATAAATAGGGTTAATGAGTATAATCCTTTCCCATAAATCAGACTAGACAGAAAAACTCTGTATTTAAATGCAGAATTTTCTATCTAATAAGCGTTAGTTCTACTTATTAAATGTGCGTGCTGGTTCATATGCGTGATTCACTTCTCATTCATATGCGCAGCTACTCCGATA
This sequence comes from Vibrio sp. 1F253, assembly GCF_041439295.1. NCBI lineage: Bacteria > Pseudomonadati > Pseudomonadota > Gammaproteobacteria > Vibrionales > Vibrionaceae > Vibrio > Vibrio sp. 1F253. The sequence continues at coordinate 102,475 of NZ_JBGONU010000011.1, forward strand.
TCATTCTCAGGATTTATAAAACAACAATTGAGGTTAAAATGAGTGCTAGGTATTGCGACAAATGTGGTCAAAAAACAGAACATAAAGAATTGATTAAGCAAAAACCGTCCAAATATGGCAATAGTAAGAAAGAAAAGTTTAAGGAATTTCTTGCGGGTTTTTTGGGTGGGATGGCTAGTCCAGCAGGAGCGTCACTAGATTTAATCGATCGCTATGTAGTTTGTTTAGAGTGTGGTACTAAAACATTAGAAAATCATGGCGATGAATTTCAATAAATTGTGTCTTGTCCAGTCTAAGTCGTAGAGCTAACAACAAGCAATTAAAGCAGACTGTCAACGCTTGGGATTTTCAACTCAGTTCAGTTTAAGTGATTTTGGTGGTAATTTTGAACGTATTAGTAGCGTTGTCAGCTACTTAATTGGGTGTTATGCGTCACTCCAACTAGAGAAGGTAACACAAGTGGAAAGTGGAGTTAAAAAATCAGTTCGGTATCTTGCCTTGGGTATTCTTATATATCCGTTTCTTTACATGCTACTCAACTTTATTATCTCTATTCTAATGGCAACTTTGGGCGAAGGTAGTAGCTCGTTGATTGAAATTTTTGAGTATCTCATCTGGTTTATAATGCCTTTTTTTTCGGTGTTTTATCTGTTAGCTTTCCATCACTTTTCGCGAGTGTTAGGTAAATGGCATCAACGAGTTGGGTATACTTTGGTTTTAGCCGCTGTGCTAATTGAAATAGCGATGCCTTGGATGGATTCAGGTCTGGTGTTTAAGACAGCATCTTTTCTATGTCAGCTTTTCGAGATAGGTATTTTAGTTAGTTGTCTGTTCGTTTTTAGCAGTAAGTTGGGGCCAAACTCTGAGCCTGGCACAACCGTATATCGAACTGTTTAGGATTAATTCGTAACACGTGACATTTTTACTATACGTTGCGTTCTGTGTTTAAGGTGGTTTGCAGAAACATCGGTCTTACGCTACTCACCACTTAAGCGGGCGTTAGCTTTCTGAAGGTGTAAGCCTAAAACTATGCTGTTATAATCGAAACGTATTTGTATTTTGAGAAATGAGATGATGAAGTTTACGTTAGAAGGTAATGACTGTATGCCACCCATTTCCGGTGGCTATCTACTTATTTATCGCGGTACTGAAGAGGTTACGGTTGTTAGCGTACCGTCTCCTAACTTTGTGGCAGAACGTTATAGGGATAGTGTTAGCGAAAACTATGATTCGTTTGAAGACGAGGAAGGTAATGAGTTTAACATTAATGTTTGGTCTTCCAATGTTGGTGTTGATTGGACGCTAGACGTTGAGACAAAGGATGGAGCGTTAAAAGAGCAAATTAGAGTGGAGTACCATGCTAATGAGTTCTGATACGGAATTTGATGTATATCTCAATACTTTCACTGAAGGACTTACGCAAATAAGAGCCCAAAGTAGAGATAGTTTTCACAACCAATTGTATTTTTCGAACGTGATAAGCTTAATGGAACAGTATCTTTCAAACTTGTTCATTTTTGAACTTACTAATTCTCCAGAATCACTCCGAAAACTAGCAAGCCATGACAAGTTTCGTTCTGCTACCGTGACGGTTCCTTTTGCTTTAAACAACCCTATTGATGAGTATTTGATACATTCAATGAAAGCATTGGTATGGCATCGGCTTAATGATGTTGAAATGTATTATAAAAAAGTTCTTGGCATTCGTTTTAATATCAGCAGAGAGCTATTAAAACAACTTGAGTTACGCCATGACCTTGTGCATCGAAATGGTCATACCTTAGATGGTGAGAAAGTAGATATAACGGATGACGATCTAGACCGATGTATAGCTTTAGTGGAGCCATTTGTTCTCGATATTCACGCAAAGTATGTAACCCAAAAAAGCTAATAAAGCATTTAAGAGTGTTGATAAAAATGGAGGCAATAATGTACAAGGAAACAGATTTTCAAATGAGCCAAGAAGAGTTTAGCTTTAAAAAAGATTCGTATCCTTTATCAAAAATTAATAATGTGAGAGTTAAGAAACTTGGCTTACTCGACAATCTAGGTCAAATAATATTTTGGTTATTTGTTTTCTCCGGAGCAGTTTGGTTAGCAATCCCAACTCTTGAGAGTACACCTTTTTGGTTGAAAGCTTTAGTTGTTACTTTAACGATTGTAGGTTTTATATTTGGTTTTCTTCGTTGTTCAAAATATGCGTTACAAATTGAATTTCGTCATATTGATGAAACCGGAGTTCAATGGGTAAATATAGCTAAATCTTACTCCAAATTTGATAGTGGGTTGTTTGAGCAACAAGTCGCGTTGCTGAAGGCAACATTCGTCTAACAAATTAATCAACACAATTTATTACATTCGGCATTGTAGGTTTGTCTTTAGTTTCGATGTTTAAGGCGTTATATTTTTCAAGTACGTCACGGGCAATAGGAAGAGTTAGTGTATTTTATAATTAATGATATTGAGTGGTGGAAAATTTCACTTCATAGTTTCATGAATGGATGGCTCCCTGGTATTCTGGCATTCTTTTTAGGTCTTGGGCTCGAGAAAATCACAAGTCGCAGAAAGCTAAAGCAAGAGTTAAAAAACAACCTACTTGAAATTTTCATACCTATATTTAATTCGGGAGAGGTCACAACACTCAGTTCAGCTGAAGATTGCCACCGTAACTTAAAGGCAACGTTCAATGCGTATACGCGGATCTATCCGAAGCTCTTTAATGAAAAGTCTGTTCAAAAATTATCCCAAATATTAGCAGACGGTTTTTTGATTGAAGGTAAAGTTAATAATAGCTACTTAAATCCAGATGAAATTCAAAAAATAATTGGTAATTTATAGTTCGTATCAAAAGAGAATAAATATAACAAACGATTCGACTATGGAAATTTTGGTTCGAATTAGCCTTAATGTTTAAGGCGGGGCTATGTGTATAATGGAACCTTGGATTTGGTGGTGTAAAGGAGAATAAATGAATTTAGATGAAATTGATTGGATGTTTATTGTAGCTGTTATATTCGGTGCCATTGCTTCTGTCTTAAAAGAACTGGAATCGGTCATTGGAGAAGGCGCGTTAAATTATGTGGTCATTTTCCTAAAGATTATCGCAGCTGTTTTGAGTATTTCTTTCGCTGTATTAAAGTTTCTAAAACTTAAGCCATATATAATATTACTAGGTTCCGATGATTTTGAAGAAAGAAAACAAGATGGTCGTAAATATTATCGTTTTGAGATAAAAAAGAGCGAACATAAAAAAGGTCAATCACCTTCTATTTCCGCTAGCCTTCTCAATAATGATGGAAGTGAATGTAATATATTGATGACTCCGAGGACTGATTCTGATGGAAACATATCAGTGACTCATGCAGGGGTAACACTAATAGATAAAAAGCTTAAGATAGTTGTCAAAAATTAGGTCACATAACAAGCGCCTGAACATGACCTACGTACTGTTCAGGCGCCTCTGTTTTAGGCACTTTCTTCTTGTTTCTCAGTTTGTTTCTTCTGGTTTTTTCTTATCGCGTCGAGTATTGCTTTCATGCGCTCTGGGGTCGCTTTGGGCGCGTTTGGTGCCGGCGCTGTGCGATTTGTAGAGCGGGGAAGTTGTGCTGCCATGTTGTCGCCCTCCATTAAGGCCCATTCGGCGATGAACTCGTGATATTCTTCAATTTTAGCCCCGATGTATTCTCGGTAACTGGTGTCAGTATAACACAAGTTGTCGTAGCGCTGAGGCCACACCTTCTTGTGGATCCCGTTGCCGGATTGCTCGTCGACGTGGAACGCCATCGTCATCGCTGTATCTATTCTTGTTAACAGGCAAGATAATCTGTCGAGATCTTGATAAAACGTGGCCGCATGGAAGCCACCAGAGCCAGTAAACACCAGCTCTCCGGTGGTCGCGTTGTTGCCGATGGGCATGTCTATCAGCGCACCGGTGTTTTCCGTTACCGCAATCAAGCCAATCTCATCGCGTTCGTCGAGCGCTTGGGCTAATTGAATGTATTCCTCGTCAGAAATGAGGGCCAGAAGCACGGCTTGCGCGAGGATAATAGGGTGCTCATCACCCGAAAAAAAGATCACTTGCTCGAGACACACGATATGTTTGCGCGTCTCACAGTCGACTTCCAAACCGCTGACTTGGCTAGTCCACATGGCGTCACCCGCGATGAAAATGTTCGGGCTGGCTATTATCGTTGTCATGACGTTTTACGTTCCTAGATTAAAGAAGCTTATCTCGAGGGTTGTTGCTCTGAATGGCACCATTATTTGAATTTGGCCGGGATCCAGGGCTTAGGCGGCATGCGACGACCGCCACGAAATGGCAAGGGATGCTCTTTAGCCGGATAGTATTTCGGGGACTCAATTTTGCCGTGGCGCTCAACCAGTTGCCGGTGCTCGTCATGCCAGTACGCAAAACTGAGCAATTCCTTGGGATTGAATTCCCGATCTTCGGGGGTAATGAGGATCGCACGGTCAACGTTGATTCGAAATCCGTTCCAGCGATGATCCAACGGTAAGTAGCCACGGGCGTGAATGTTCATCAATTTTTCGGCCAGTGGATTGACCGGGACCGCGCCAGACAGCCAACGCTTGATCGTGATCGGTTGAACGTAAAAATACGCGGCGGCTTCATGAATGTCGTCGAAGTAGCGATTCAATAGATCGGCAAAACGGGGAGTGAGCATGTGATCTCCTTCAAGTTATCAAACATCCGTCGAATTATTTTTTCTATGACAAAACACGATGTCCATCGGTGAATTCGATGAAACGGGTCGTCAAACCGGAAAAAAAAACAGTGACGAAAACTAGGTATAACGGAAAATGGAAGGACGAAAACTAATTAATGATCGTATTTATGTGGAAACATTTTGAATTTCAAGCGTCTATAACACGCGTGTACGCAAAATCTGCAAGAACTAAGGTGCTGAAACTTATCAGATTTTACGCACGCTAGTGCGCATTATGGTTATGAATTATGTTGAGGGTTTGCTCTGCTTAACGGAATAAGAACGTGGGTGAGTAACATGCTCAATGAGGAGGCCAGCTTGTCTGGCCTTTTTGATGCCCGTTAGGAAAATCGTTGTTAAAGGTTAACCTGTAACATAATTCGCACAATACGCATTTAATAAGCCAGCCATCCTTTATTCTAATTCGGTATATGTATCTTATTGATTTGTTGTGATTTAACCTCCATATATGTATTTTTATAGAGGTCTATTATATGTATACATTTATTGTTTTATCAGGTGAAGACAACGAAGATTGGGCTCATGTTTACTTACCTGTCATTCCAGAACCAAATAGCATTCTACTTTTTGGTGGTAGCGAACGACATATTGAAAAGGTGGTTTTGACGAATATGCGAGAAAACATGGGGGTTAAGGGGGTCAATAATGCTGGAATATTATATTTAGAGCCGCTTCCTGTGGATTTGGCTGTTGTGCTATAAGGCTCTCTTTTCGTTATCCCAATGATGACATGTAACTAAGTCCGGTTTTCCGGACTTTTTTGTTTTTTGTGGTTCCGAGCGCGTGAGGAAGAAGAGAAGCGAAGACTGAGCCGACGATGATGACGAGCAAAGCGAGGGAAACCCCCGTCTTGTACTACGGGGGTACTACGGGGGTACTTTTCACCTAACTATCAGCCTTCGCCCACTATTCGCAAGTGTAGCGCGCCAGTGTTTGAGCGATAGCGAGTCCTACCTACTATATTATTTACTTAGGATCTCTTTTAATTTATCAGCGATCTTCTTTTTTTCTTCTTCTGAGTTTGATGCTAAATCTAGCATCTCTAACATGTCTCTAGCTTTTGCTTTTTTCTCATCATCAAAGATCTCGTATGGGTAATCTGAAGCTTTCTTCAATGCATTCAAAAAGCCATCTTCATCATTGATATATTCTTGTATACCTATTAGGAATTCAGTGTGTGGCGTATGTTTTAACAATGTTTCAACTTTTCTTATGAACTCTATTGGTTCCATTTTTTGTTTGTGGAACTCACCTTGGCATAGTTCTTTTTCACTTACTTTCAGTGCCTTAGATAACTTTCCCGCTAGTGATATTTTTGGCTCAGACTTTCCATTTTCCCACTTCAAGTATGCGGCGTTTTTCAAGGTAGTTGTCATCATTCGCTTGTTTACTAAGCAGCTTCTCTTTCTGGATTTAGGTGAATGTCACCAACAGGTTCACAGTTTCTGATATCACCTGGCCAGCGTTCAGGGTTTAGCTCTTTTGCTGCGAGTAATACCTTTGCTCGGCGCTTCAAGATCTCTTTATCTTTTCCATTGTGACGCTCTGAAGGCGTGACGTAATTTAGCTTACTGTGCTTATGCTCGGTGTTGTACCAGCGTACGAAGGCTTCAACCCAACTTCGACTAC